>DUUG01000217.1 GCA_012841675.1 Clostridiales bacterium | reverse complement strand
GCCCCGTGGCAAAAACATAAAGAGGAGGCGTGGCTTTCCTCTCTGTCGGAAAAGGGCTGGCATCTGAAGGAAATCCGGGGGCGGGCAGGGTTTTTATTTGAACATGGCCCGGCGGCAAAACGCCAATTTGCCCTTGTGTTTTCCAAGCACGGAGAGAAAGAAGCGCCGGATTGGGAAATGGTGGCCCGAAACGGCAACTATACGTATTATGCGGCCGATTCTGCCCAAGCCGAAGGCTTGCCGCGCCCTGCTTTCGGAGATGAGGAGGAGCGGATTCTGCTTCAGTCTATGCGGACGAATCTGATGACGGGGCTTTTGCTCAATGTGCCGGGCGTTCTGCTTTGCCTCTTTTTTATCAGCATGTTTTTCTCCGGCGGCTTTTTATGGGCCGATTTGTTTCAGTCTAGCGGTCTTTGGTATTTTGTGTTTCTTCTGCTGGGACTTTTTTCTATATATACCTTCTCCCGCTGGGTTTTCCAAACGAATCGTTGCCTAAAGCGGCTACTTCCCCAAAACAAGGAAAATTAGTTATATACTAAAATACAAAAACCCCGGAATTAGACGTCTAATTCCGGGGTTTTATAGTTATATTACAGAACCTGGAAAAACTCAAGCCATTCGCCGTCGGGGCCGAAGACAAAGGCGATACGGGCAGGCAGCTCTTTCTCTTTGCCTTTGATATTTATATCGCAGGGAGGCCTGTCAGCCACGGCGCCGGCAGCGAGGGCAGCCTCATAGGCGGCATCGGTGTTGTCTGTCGTAATAGCCAGGTGGAAGAAGCGGCCGGCCTTTTTATTTTCGGCAGGCTCGTCGTTACGGCCCGTGCCGCCGGCAAAAAGCTCTAGGATGGAGCCGTCGCCCATGTCCAGCATGGCGCCGCGGCCGTCGCCTTCGCCCCATTCGAGGCAAGATGTAAACCCGAGACCCTTGGTATAGAATTCGAAGGACTTTTCAAAATCAGAAGCGCGCAGAGCAATGTGGTGGAACCCGGCATTGGCAATGACATGATTTTTCAATGGTATGACCTCCCTAAAAGAAGAAGTAAATTCCTAATAAGTATATCATTTTTTTCAAAAAAATCTAGTTCCCTCTTTTCACGGCAAAAGAAATATGGTATGCTTATACCAAATACATAGGGTAAGAGGAGTAGAGGCATGAAAAAATTTGCTTTTATCGGTGCTGGCAGCTTTGGCTTTACTCGAAGTCTGGTGCGCGACATTCTGACATTCCCGGCGTTTGCCGATGCGGAAATCGCCCTCATGGACATCGACGAAAAACGTCTTGGCTACATCAAAAAGGCTGTTGACAAGATTGTGGCCGCCGGCAACTATCCGGCCAAGGTAACCACCACAACCGACCGGCGGGAAGCTCTGGAAGGCGCCGACGGTGTTCTCATCACCATTCTGTCCGGTGGCGTGCAGGTGTTCCGTCATGACATTGAAATTCCCAAAAAGTACGGCGTTGACATTAACGTCGGCGACACTCGCGGCCCCTCCGGCATTTTCCGCTTCCTGCGCACGGCCAACGATATGCTTGACATTTGCCGTGACGTCGAGAAATACTGCCCCAATGCCATCGTTCTAAACTACACGAACCCCATGGCCATGCTGTGCCGCATGATGCAGAGCGAAACCAATGTCAACATCACCGGCCTTTGCCACAGCGTGCAGGGCACGGCCCATATGCTGGCCGATTGGATCGGCGCCGACATGAGCAAGGTTCGCTACACCTGCGCCGGCATTAACCACCAGGCGTACTATCTGGAGTTTACCGAAGACGGCGAGGACTGCTATCCCCGGATTCGCAAGGCCATGGAAGATCCGAAGATCTACAACGCCGAGCTGGTCAGAAACGAGATGTTCCTCCATCTGGACTACTATGTGACGGAATCCTCCGGCCACAACTCGGAGTATAACGCTTGGTTCCGCAAGCGTCCCGACCTGATTGAAAAATACTGCACCCACGGCACCAACTGGAACCCCGGCGTGTATGCCTATATTCTGAACGAATATCTCGCTCGTGAGCATAGCTGGGAAGCCGATTTGCAGAAATACATCGCAGAGGATCAGCCGAAGCTCGATCGCGGCAATGAATACGCTGCGTATATTTTCAACGCCGTCTTTGGCGACAACACCATTTTCGAATTCAACGGCAACGTGCGCAACTTTGGGCTTATCGACAATCTGCCCTGGGGTTGCTGCGTAGAGGTTCCCGTTATGGCCAGCAGAGGCGGTCTGCGCGCCTGCCATGTAGGCCCGCTGCCGGATCATTTGGCCGTTCTGGTCAACACCAGCGCCCGCTGCGAAGAGCTGGCCGTCGAAGGCTGCATTAAGGGCGACAAGCGCATGATCTACCATGCCATTGCCCACGACCCCCTTACTTCTGCCGTTTTAAGCCTGGCAGAAATTAAGGAAATGGTAGACGAAATGTTCGAGGTTAACAAGGATTATCTGCCTCAGTTCAAGTTTTAAACCATGAAAAAGCAGGTCAGGCCTTTGGCGCGAGAGCAGGTTTTCCTGCTTCTTGTAGCGGCGGCAGCTATTGCCCTGTTGTATGGCGTGGGAATCGGCTGCCCCATACGGTATGTGACGGGGGTTCCCTGTCCGGGCTGCGGCTTGACCCGGGCTTTCTGGGCGGCCATGCATTTGGATTTTTCCAAAGCGTTTTGGTATCATCCGCTGTTTTGGCTGGTACCGTTCGTGGCGGTTATCGGGTTTTCCAGCTGGGCAAAGGCGCTTCTTGGCAAGCGTCGCGACCTGTTTTTGATTCTCTCGGCCGTTCTGTTTTTTGCAGTGTATTTGGCTCGTTTAATTTTTAATCAGGTTCCATAATTAGAAGGAGAGCTACATATGGAAGATAATAGAGACCATATTCAAAAAGTTGACGCGTATCTGTTGGCGAATCAGAACTATTTCCCGCCGGAGTCCATTGGAATTGTCCGTGAAAAGTTGCTTAAAATGGACGAGTCCCGTTTCTGGATGCTGCCGAGCCTTGACTTAAAGGATCCGACGACCATGCTGCTCATTTCCATTTTCCTTGGGTATTTGGGAGTTGACCGTTTCATGCTGGGCGATACGGGCATGGGCATTCTCAAGCTTCTGACCGGCGGCGTCTGCGGCATTTTAGCGATCATTGACTGGTTCTCCATTCAAAAAATGACGCGTGATCGCAATTTTAACAGGATTATGCAGCTGTAAGTAAAAAACAAAAAAGGCGGAAATGTATTTCCGCCTTTTTTGTTTATTTAGAGCCGGTTTCCGGCGGCTTTGCAAGGGTCATATGGGCCAACAATGCCACAAGCAGCGCAAGCACACAATAAAGGGTCGCAAACAAAGCAAAATGCGCAACGGTGTAGGCCCCGATGCCAAGGGAAGTCAGCGCGTCTACTGCTTGCAGGGCCACCAGCCGGAGGGCGGTAACGCTTCCAATGCTGGTGCTGGGCACGATTTGCAGAATGCCCAGAGGAACGCCTTGGGCGATTAAAATATCGCCTAGGCTAAAAATAAAGTAGAAAACAAAGAAGGTAGCGCGCCCCGGGGTCAAAACCAGCAGGAGGAGCGGGAGAATTTGCAAAGCGGCCCCGAGCAATGTGGTTTTCGCCGGGCCGATGCCGTCAAATTTGCGGAAAATGAAGAGGTATCCCGCCAAATACCCTGCCGAAAGAAGCAAAGACACATAGCCGGCGTCGGATGCCAACAGTCCGAACTTTTTGAGTGCCACAGGAACGAAGAAAAAGGCGATGCCGGCCATAACTCCCCGGAAAACGTGCATGATAACAATGAGTATTATTTTCCGACGGGGATATGTATTGGCGGCTACGGTTTTTTCCGGTGTGGGTGGAGGGTCGGTTTTCACCAGCAGGAAGCCCCGTGATGCTATAAAACCGACGAAAGCCAGTAAAAGCGATGCGGAAAAAATCAGTAAAAACCCCGCATTTAGAGTCAGCGCGCCTTTGACGCCAAGCCCTAGCACCATGCCTAACAGGTAGTATACAATGCCTGCGATGCCGAAGGCCTTGCCGTAAATAGGCGAGGCAAACAGCCGGCTTTCTACTCGTGTGTAGATCATCAAATGCCGCGCCATCAAAAAACCGGAAGCGGTGTACCCTGCCGTAAAGCAGAGCATAAAAACATTGGGCGAGAGGGTGGGCGCCACCAGTGCCAGAAGCAGCATAGCGCCAGGCAGGACGATTAACGCAAGGTGGGCCAAAAAGTTCTTCCGAACTAAATTTGCCGTCGGAATCCGATTGACCTGCTTCATAAAAAGCAGATAGCCAAGCATACTGCCTGTCTGCATAAACAGGCGTACAACGCCGAGCCTTGCCTCGTCGATGCCGTATGTAAGGGCGAACACCTGCAAAACGGGCACGGAGGCAAGGGTGATACTGGCTGTGTAGCAAGTGCCTCGAAGCAGCATGCGCAGGATGTTGGATTGTTCTTCGCGTTTGGTAGTAAGGGGAGATAACAGTTTTCCGATGGGCAATGCAGCCACCGCCTTTATGTTGTGAGCAATAGCTCACTTAAGTAAATCCGGGGAAAAAGTCCAGATTTTCAAAAATCGGAACAGAAAGCTTCGAGCCTGGAGCGTTTTAAATGTACTTAGTGCGCTTCTCCGAAATCTGCTACTGGGAATGGATTGGAAAAGGTGCCAATGGGATGCGGATGCTTACATTGCTTTATATAACATCGACGCTGCGATTCCCTATTAGCGTTCCATTTTCGACAACATTCAGTATAGCACACAAACGCGGAATTTTCTACCAAAAGCAAAAACCGCCCTTTGGATATTTCGGTATCCAAAGGGCGGTAATGTC
>DUUG01000216.1 GCA_012841675.1 Clostridiales bacterium | reverse complement strand
TGATATATTTGACAACGCTTAAATCGTGTGAAATAAACATGTATGTCAAATTCTGCTGTTCTTTCAATTCCTGCAACAAGTTGATAATCTGCGACTGAATCGAAACGTCTAAGGCACTGACGGCCTCGTCACAGACGATAAACTTCGGCTGCATGGCCAAAGCACGGGCAATACCAATGCGCTGGCGCTGACCGCCGGAGAACTGGTGAGGATAGCGGTGCAGCATATACGGAGCCAAATCACAATCTCCCATAACCTTTAATACGTAGTCCTGCAAGCTCTTGGTTCCTTGCTTGTATGTGCCATGGGCAATCAGGCCTTCTCCGATAATCTGCCCAACGGTCATTCTGGGGTTCAGAGAAGAATAGGGATCCTGGAAAATAAGCTGAAGATCTTGACGCAAAAAGCGCACTTCTTTATTGGTCAGACGGGAAAGGTCGATGCCCTCATCCTTTTGGCTTTCATACTTTTCAAAATCGGGATGCTGACGGCACTGGTCCTTCATCGGTGCAAGCTTGCCCTGCAGCACTTCCCGCTCAGACCGCAGCGCATTTGCTTTTTCCTCTAGCTGGGCAATCTGCTGCTGCAGGCGGGCTACCGTTTTGGCATCGTTCTTTTCTTCCGCCGTGGTCAGACGCACCTGCATGTCCAGAATGCTCTGCTGGCACTTAAACAGTTCCGCGTCCACAGAATACTGCTTTAGAAGCGCTTTGGATACTTCCCGCAGGTTGTCGGAGACAATAAACCCGCCGGCAATCTTCACAACGTCCGAAAGCTTGGTTTCCCAATCGCTTTTGGCGTTATTGCGCTTTTCAATCAGAGAAAACGGGGCCTCATCGCCTTTAGCACGGCATTCCTCGTCTAACTGATGAAACACCTGCTCTGCCTTGCGGCATTTCTTGATGTATCGCGGAAGATATTTTAACGTATCGGCCACATATTTAGGGGCCAGCTCGTCAATTCGGCGACCGTAGTACATGGTGGTGCCGGCTGTCTGAGGGTAAAGCTGCAAGAGGACTCGGCCGAGGGTGGATTTCCCGCAGCCGCTTTCGCCTACAATGCCTATCGTTTCGCCTTCATAAATATCCAGGGAAATGCCGTCATTGGCGCGGAGAATGAGCGGTTTGCCCACAAAGGAAATGCGTTTGATGGGGAAATACTTCTTCAAGTTGCGAAGAGAGATCAGAACTTTTTTATTTTCCATTCCTTCTGACCTCCTTGTCCGCATAGAAGCACCGAACTCTTTGCCCCTCTGCCACTTCTACCAGATCGGGTTCTTCTTGCACGCATTTCTCCGTGGCATACTTGCACCGGGGCGCAAACTTACAGCCCTTTGGCAAATCCAGCGGATGGGGCACAGAGCCGGGGATCGGCTCTAACCGGTCCACTTCCACATCCATCCGAGGAATCGAGAGCATAAGGCTCTCCGTATAGGGGTGAGAGAACTTACCGTCGGTAAAGATTGTGCGCGTATCCGCCATTTCAACAATCTGGCCGCAGTACATCACGGCCACATAGTCTGCCATATGGTTGATAACGCCAAGGTCGTGGGTTATGAAGATAATGGACGTACCGCGCTCTTCTTTCAGCTCGTTCATCAAGCGCAGAATCTGCGCCTGAATCGTAACGTCCAAAGCCGTGGTCGGCTCGTCAGCAATCAGAATTTTGGGACGGCAGGCCAAAGCCATGGCAATCATAACACGCTGCCGCATACCGCCGGAAAGCTGATGGGGATACTGCTTGGCTACGTTGACGGGATTGGGGATCTTGACGGCCTCGAGCATTTCGATACACTTTTCTTTTGCCTGTTTTTTGCTCATACCTTGGTGGATAATAAACGGCTCAGAAAGCTGCCGTTCAACGGTAAACACAGGATTTAAGCTGGTCATAGGCTCTTGGAAGATAACAGAAATCGAGTTCCCCCGAATCTGGTACAATTCTTCCGTGGTCAATTTGGTCAAATCGCGGCCTTCAAAGAGAATCTCGCCATTGACAATTTTTCCGTTGCCGTCCAGAAGACGCAGAATGCTCATGGCAGATACGCTTTTGCCGCTTCCGCTTTCGCGCCGAGCACGACCATGATTAACAAAACGCGCCGGTTTCCTCAATTCGACTTCCCACAATGGCCGAAAGCAACAGTGCAAACGGCAAAAACGGAAGCGAGTTAATCACTTCGGTAAAGCGCTGCAACACAAGGTCAACCCAGCCACCAAAATAGCCCGACACACAGCCGACAATAATGCCAATGATGGTAGAGATGATAACGGCCACCGCACCGACCGTCATGGTCATACGTCCGCCGTTAACAATACGGTTCAAAATGTCACGGCCTAAGGCATCCGTGCCGAAAATATAGCCTTTCAGTCCGAAGGTAGATAATTTGCCGTCTTCTTTTACGACATAATTCTGGAAAAACCCGGAATACACATCTTTCACGGCTTTTCCCTTTAAAGAGCCTGGAACCGTGCTTTGCTTAAACAGATTATCTCCCCAGGCAACGATTTCGCCGTTTTCCAGCAAGGCCGTATAATGATACTGCCCGGCGAATAATTTAACCATTTTTGCATCGGTCTGCGGAATATTTCTTTCGCCCCGGATGGTGTTGCCCCAAACTACCACCGATCCGTCACTTTTTAAAGCCGCAACAGACGTATAGGTGCTTGCAATATCTACAACACCTTCCGAAAGGCCTTCCGGAATCCTCGAATATATATTATTATGAATACCGACATACTTCACAGAGCCATCTTTCAGCAGGGCAATCATGGCATCGCTGGTAAAGGTGACCTTCTCGATCTGGCCTTGATACTCAGGCTTAATGTGAATATCGGTCATGTTTTCGTTGCCCCAAGTATAGACGGTGCCGTCCGTCAAAACAACCGCCGTAACCTGATAACCGGCTACCAACTGTTTGACAGTACCCGGAACGCCGAACATAAGCTCATCCGAAACACGGAGCTGATTAGTTCGGTCGCTTCCCCAGCCGTAGAGCCTGCCGTTGTCATCTAATACGAATGCATGGTCAAATCCGACGGCCACATCCACAATTTTCGCGCCCTTTAAATCCTTGGGCAGATTTTTCATGTCAATGGCTGCGGAAATCTTCGTTTTTCCCCAAGTATACACATCGCCCTTCTGAGAAACGCCGACAGCATAGGATTTCCCAGCCGAAATCTTTTGCACACCGTCTTTCACAAGCTGAGACGGATACTGCATCATATTATAACCGGGCGCAAGGTTTGCTTGTGTAGGTTCCGCATACGAAAGGTCCTGCACAAAAACAAGCGGGCCGAAAGTCATAATGAGAAACATAATCAGAAACACAATGACGCCGGTCATAGAAAGCTTGCTTTCCCTGAACTTGCGCATAGTGGTTCTCCACGGGCTCATCATCTGCTCTTCTTCTAAAAAGCTAAGTTCCTGACGAGATCCCATGAACAATCGTCCAAACCAACCCCGGGTGCGAGGAGGCTTCTGTGTATTTGTTTTTTTCTTTTCCATGAAATTAGCCTCCTCTCTATTTATTCACGCGGATGCGCGGGTCAACCAGACCGTAGCTTAAGTCAATAATCAGGTTGCCCATAAGACTGATAATCACGTAGAACATCTGCATGGCAAGCACAACTTCATAGTCTTGCTGTTGTAAGGACTGAATATATAACTTGCCAATGCCATTTAGGCTAAAAGTTTGCTCAATAATGATAGATCCGGAGAAAATACTTAAGAACCAACCGATAATTAAAGTAATCACCGGGAGCAGCGCATTTCTCCAAGCATGGGAGTAGATAACCGTCTTTTCCTTAAGCCCCTTTGCGCGGGCCGTTCTAATATAATCCATGCGCAAAGCATCAATCATGGCGGCACGAACGTAACGGGTCATACCGCCTAAAGACGCAAAAGTCATGACGATTAAAGGAAGGGAAAGATAATACAGCCGGTCAACAAACCAAGCAATCCCCCGCTCGCCACCCATAAAACGCCCGGCGTATTCATGCCGCTAACCGGGAAAACACCCAGTGTTCCCGCAAATATATAAATAAACACCAGGGAGATAATGAAAATGGGTATGCTGTATCCCAGTATAGTACCCACTTGCACTACATTGTCAAGTTTTGATTTCTGCTTCACCGCACAAACAATTCCCAGCGGCAGCGTAATGGCAAGCGCCAGAATCACCGAAATGATGTTAATTAACACCGTATTTTTCAACGGCTCCGTCACAATCTGCAATACCGGCGCCCTATACACCTGGGAATACCCAAGGTCTCCGTTGAAAAGCCCAAAAAACCAACGGCCATACCTGACAAGATGGGGATCGTCCAGTCCCATAGATTGGCGAAGTGCCTGATATTCAATTTGATACTGCTCCGGCGTCATATCTCTTCTAAACGGCTCTAACTGATCTCGTGCCGGGTCACCCGGGATCAGATTAAAGAGACTAAAAATGAGAAAAGATAGAATGATAAACACAAACGCCATATAAGCGAAACGCTTCAGAATATACTTGAGCATCGCAATACCTGCTTTCACACTTTGTCTTATGTCACTTAAAAATGAACAAATCCGAGGATTTGTTCATTTTTAAGGAAACAGGGCATTTCAATGCCCTGTTTCCTTAAAATATACACTTGTTAAGGTATCAATTAGTCCTCGATGTGGGCGTACAGGATAGCGGAAGTGAAGGTGAAGTAGGAGTTGGGCTCGTAATTCTTCAGCTTCGCATTGTACACATCGTGGTAGATGTTGGAGTACAGGGGAACCTGAGGCAGAAGCTCGTTCCAGCGGAGGATATATTCCGTCCATTTTTCAAGGAAGGTATCGTCATCGCCGGATTCAACACCGTACACCATATCCATAGACAGCTTATCCAGATCTTCATCAAAGAGACGCTGCCGGTTGTAGCCCTGTGCAATCAGTTCCTCATCAAAGGTCCACTCATAGGCGTAGTCATACACCGTGGTGGGATATCCCGTGGCCAGGTTATACATGCCGTAGGTGGGAACGCCATACTGAGGATCAACGCTGTCATCGCGGTAGATGTAGTTCAAAAGCTCGTTCCAAGCAACAACCGTCTGGGTAATGTTCATACCGGCATCCTTCACGGCATTGCCTTCTACCAGGTGAACCTTCAGAAGCTCGGAAACGGCGTTGCCTTCGGAGGCCAGCCACTGAATGTGCAGAGGCATCAGAATGCGGCCGTCAGGCAGAGTAACGTTGCCAGCATAGTCACCGGCCTGTTCGGCGGTAACTTCTTTGTAGCGGAGACCGGAGGTGTAGGGCTTGCCGTCGGCGCCCAGAGTCCAGCCGCCTTCTTCCAGCTTCGCAATAGCGTTTTCAACGCTGAACGGGTAGGTGTTCAGCTTCTCATCCAGAGTAGCCTTGGCCTTTTTGAACTCAGGCATAGCGGCGCCATAGGGGCCATGCACAACAGAGCCGTAGCCGCCGGTAAAGGTACGGGCAAATTCGTTCCGGTCAAGCAGCATAGCAACCGCCTGACGTGCTTCGACGAACTGGGTGGGACCAAAGTCGCAGTGGAACTCGAGCAAGCCGTAGCCGGCACGGTCGTACTTGCTGTAAGCAAAGCCGCCCTGCTCAACCAGGTCCAAAGCAGGAGAGATCTCAGAGCCGTCAGCCAGCTGGATCAAAATGTCGACGCCGCCGGTCTTGAGGTTGTCAAGCATGGTAGCAAACAGCGACACCATGAGACAACCGACAACTAGCAGTGCCAGTTTCTTCTTCATGATTTTTTATTCTGCAACTACGCAGGATAATATTATTATATCGTTTTATACAGGTTTGTCCCTTACGGCATTTTGCACCCATGCAATCAAGAACATTTTCCTAAAACTTTCCAGAGATTCCGTTCTATTATTGCATAATTTTGCATTTTTTGCATAGTTTCTTTTTTATGCATAATATGAAAAAATTACCGCATAAGCAAACCGCTGTCGGCCAAAGAAACAAACGCCCCGGACAGATCAGACGTTTCCATGGGATCCGCTACCACAATATGGTCCAACAGGGTAATATTGACGGCCCGCAAGGCATCCCGCACCTTTAAAGTGGTGCGAACATCCTCGTTAGAGGGGATGGCAATGCCGCCTGGATGATTATGCGCAAGAACCACGGCGGCGGCCTTCATGCGAAGGGCTTCAGATACGATTTTGGAAATACTTACCTGGATCGCGTTGACGCTTCCCTTGTGTATTAATTCACAGGAAATGGGAGCCCGCCGGGAATCTAAACCCAGAAGATAAACATGCTCTTCCGTTTTGCCGATAAAATAGGGCTTCAGCAAATTGCCAACCGACGCCGTATCCATTAGCCGCGTGCTGGTCACCACCTTGGACAAAAGATACCGTCTGGAAATCCCGGGAATCATGTTCAAAAGCAAAGCGGCATTGTCACCGATACCGGGGATTTCTTTCAGCTCCTCCGGCGAGGCTTCAAAGACGCCAAAAAGCGTTCGAAACCGTCTTAGAAGGCGGTGGGCCAGCTCATTGGTGTCAACGCGAGGCAGAGCGAAAAATAATATGGCTTCCAAGACCTGATGATCATCCATATCGTCTAACCCTGAACGCCGGATCCGGTTTTTCACCCGCTGCCGATGGCCCGCATGCAGGTTTTCCTTCTCCGCCATTTTGTTCCCTCCTCAACCGGATGGTCAGATGATGTTATAGATTGTAAAATTCCTTACTATTGGAATAGAGTATTCTTTCTGCAATTTGCAGTCCCCGGTCAAAGGAGAACGCACCCTCAGACACTTTTCTGGCAAGCACTTTTGCGATGGTTTCCCGTGCCATGACCAGATGGCCAAACACTTTTTCCACCACATAATAATCGCCGCCAAAACCGAAAATCTTGTTGACAGGCAGCATTTCCAGCATTTCATCCAAGGCCTCCATGGCGAACTTCTGGGAAATCAGATACGTCCAGCACATGTTAAGCTTCACATTGGGCCAAACCTTGCCAAGCATAATCGCCTCACGCACATACGGATAGCCCAGATGGAACACGTCAATCTTCATGTCCCAGTTTTTTCGGATGATGGGAACCAGATTTTCAGGCGAAAGCTCTTTATAATCGTTCCAATAGCCCGTATGTACGGCACAGACAAGCCCCGCCTCATGGGTATATTCCATGGCTTTTTCCATGGCATATTCCGTCAAGGGGCTGGAACGGGGAAAGCGCTTTTCCGGGTTTGCCTTCATTTGGGCAAAGCATTCCCGCGCTTCCGCTTCCGTATAGCCGTGGTAATACAGAGGCATAAACTTAATGGCAGGAAGGCCTAGCTCCTTGGCCATTTCTGCCCGGCGCTTGCACGAAGCCAGCACATCGTCTAAGTTTTCCGGCTCCTCCCCGTTAGGGCCTGCAAAGTCCCTTGCAACGGTTTTCCAATCCCAAACGTCGCCGGGATGGCGCACAAGGGGCGTAAGCAGCCCGTCCTGCCGCTCGGTAAGCGGGCTGTCACAGTTTAATGTGGTTTCAATTTTACATTCTTGTCTAAGCACACGGTCGTAAAGCCCTTCTGTGCTGTTTTTGCGTATGCGCTCCGTCACGGCTTCGACGTTGTCCGCCGTCAATTCCTTTTCGCCGTAGAAATGCTCCAGCGCAATATGCGCCGCCCTAGCATAGCAGGTGTGCTTCATTTGGTCATAGTAGGGGGCAAACTCTTTCCACTTCCACGCCAGGTCTTCATCGCCCTGAAGGACGCGGACGCGGGTGTCCCAGTCCATGCCTGCCGACCAGAGGTCCCACTGGCAGTAGTGGGAAAAAAGGCTGAACGCGTCCAGGTTTTGATTCAGGCGGTCTTTTTCCAGCGGCAGATGCTCATGACCGTCGATAACGGTCATCTGCTCCAGCGCCTCCACAAACGCCGCTTCCAATTGGTTTAAGGGACCATAATACGGCAGCATACGCACCCTCCTTACGCTTTTTCGTAGCGAAGCTCTCCTGCCACGAAAACTTTCTGCATTTTAATGTCTTCGTCGAATATGACAATATCCGCTCTAAAGTCGGGGGAAATACGGCCACGGTCGAAATAGCCCATAATACGGGCCGGCGTTGCCGTCATCATGCGAACAGCATCAGATAAGCTGACGCCGGCTTTTTCCCGCATGACGCGGATTAAGCGGTCGGTTGTGGCAATGCTGCCGGCAAAAGCGCTTCGGTCGGCCAGCTTCGCCACTCCGTCTTCGATGATAACCGGCAGTCCGATATCTTTAGCGCCTAAGATGCTCGTTCCGCCCTCCTGCCCTGCCGCGCGCATAGAGTCGGTTACCAGGGCGATCCGGTC
>DUUG01000215.1 GCA_012841675.1 Clostridiales bacterium | reverse complement strand
GCAAGGCAAAAAGAAACCCCTGCTGCCGTTTGCTCGTCTGCCCAAGTTGTTTGCTTTGACGAGTTTCGGGTGGTGGGCGACCGAATCTCACCGGCTGGGGAGGAAATTCGAAATGCCATAGAGGAACAAGATATGGATACTTTGGTAGACGAGGCTTTGTCCCAAGTGGATGACGGCGCCGATCTGATAGGTGTGGAGGTAGGTATACCAGGCGTAGACGAAGCAGTAACTATGCGGGAAGCGGTTTCCGCCCTGCAAAGCATGACTTCCGCCCCCTTGTGCCTTATTTCCGGCGATTTGGCGGCGTTAGAAGCCGGCCTGCGGCAATACCACGGAAAGGCGATGGTGTATGTGCCTTGTGCGGCTGAAGCAAAAAGGGAAGATTTGTGGCGTCTTGCTGGAAAGTACGGCGCGGCGGTTATGGTTAGTGTAGCCGAGGAAAACGAGAAGGTGTCGGCGGCAGAGTGGTGCCTGCGGGCGGAAGCCATGGCGGAAGCGGCTGTTTCCCATGGAATCCAAAGAAACGACCTGTTTGTTGCGCTTTCTTCCGGGCAGATTTCGGATATGGAAGCCGCCGAAACCCTGCAGGCAATCCGCCTTGCGGGGAAGCAGGGGTTAAAAACAGGCATTTCCCTATCCCGCTGTTTTGGAAAGCAGGACAAAGCAGAGGCATTTTTGCAACAGGCACGGGAGAACGGCTTGGATCTGGCGATTTGCAATCCGGAATAAAGCTTTGCATAGATTGGCATGGTTTGTGCAAAAATAAGAGTCTCTTGACTTGTTTTCTCCCGTTTGATATAATAATAAATAGCATAAAAGCAACGAAGGCGGCTTAGTAGCTTGCAGATTCCCCCGTGCAGAGAGAAAACGTCACCGGCTGAAAGCGTTTTCCGGGGCCTGTGTGCCAAATTCACCGCCAGAGCTTCCGGCAGGAAATGGCCGGACGGGTTCCTTCCGTTATAAAGGCAGAGGAACGCTTTGCGTTCGAATTTGGGTGGTACCGCGAAGGAAGCTTCGCCCCATGTTTGGGGCGAAGCTTTATTTATTAGGAGGAAGAAGTATGCAGCAGCAAATTAACGCTGTTTGGGAACAGTTAAGTCGGGAATTGGCCGCCGCTTCCGACACTGCCGGGTTAGAGCAGATTCGTGTTGCGTATCTGGGCAAAAAAGGCCAGATTACCGGGCTGTTAAAGGGCTTGCAGAAGGTATCTGTGGAAGAAAAGAAAACCTTAGGACAGCTCATTAACCAGTTAAAGCGCCGGGCAGAAGAGTCTATCGTGCAAACGCAGGAGCGGCTTGCCGCAGAAGAGCTTGAAAGAAAAGTGCTTTCGGCGGAGAAGTATGACGTGTCTCTACCCAGTGCGGAGAAAAAGGGTTCTTATCACCCGATTACCCTTGTGCAGCGGGATCTGGAAGATATTTTCCACAGCATGGGCTTTAACGTTGAGGATTTTTCCGAAATCGTCGACGATTTTGCCTGCTTTGAATCACTAAACATTCCGAAGCACCATCCCGCCCGCGACATGCAGGACACCTATTATCTGGAAAACGGGCAGCTTTTAAAAACCCATACTTCCGCCGCGCAGAACTCCATTATGCGCAAATACGGCGCACCCCTGCGCGCGATTTTCCCGGGCAGATGCTTTAGAAACGAGTCTATCGACGCCTGCCATGAAAATACCTTCTTCCAGATGGAAGGCATGATGATCGACGAGGACATTTCCATTTCCAATTTGATTTACTTTATGAAAACCATGCTGTCGGAAGTGTTTCAACGGGACGTTTCCGTTCGCCTTCGTCCGGGCTTTTTCCCCTTTGTGGAACCGGGCTTTGAACTGGACGTCAACTGCCAGATTTGCGGCGGGTCGGGCTGTCCCTCCTGCAAACATTCCGGCTGGCTGGAGCTTTGCCCCTGCGGCATGATTCATCCCAATGTCCTGCGCTATGGCGGCATTGATACGGATAAATACACGGGCTTTGCCTTCGGTTTGGGGCTTACCCGTTTGGCTATGATGAAATACGGCATTAGCGACATTCGCGATTTTAACAGCGGAAGCTTAAAGAGCCTGTCGCAATTTTCCGCAAAGTAGAAAGGGGAGAGAAGCATGCTTGTATCTATGAACTGGATTTCCGATTTTGTGGACCTTTCGGGGCAAAATCTGGAGCAACTTATTCACCGCTTCACCCTGTCTACGGCGGAGGTGGAGGAAATCGTATATAAAGGCCGCGACATAGAAAACGTCGTCGTGGCGAAGATTGTGGAAGTTAACGACCATCCCTCATCTAAAAAGCTGCACCTTCTGAAGGTGGACGCCGGCGACAAGGTGTATGACTGTGTGTGCGGCGCGCCCAACGTGCGTGTCGGCATGGTAGTGCCCTTTGCCAAGGCCGGCGGCAGGGTGGGCGGCCGCGAGATTGGGAAAGCGGAGCTGGCGGGCTTTCCTTCGGAGGGCATGTGTTGCTCCGAGGCCGAGCTGGGCATTAGCGCTGACCATTCGGGCTTAATGGAAATACCCGACCATGTGCCCTTGGGAACAGATATTAAAACCCTCTATCCCATTGAGGACGTAATTTTCGAAGTGGACAACAAATCTCTTACCAACCGGCCCGACCTTTGGGGGCATTACGGTTTGGCCCGGGAATTTGCGGCCCTTGCCGGCAAGCCCCTGCGGCCTTTGTCCATTCACCCTGCGTCGGAAATGGCGCACTTGCCTTCTCTGAATATTCGCATTGACGAGCCTGAGCTTGCCTTCCGGTACAGCGGCGCGACGGTGGAGAATATTACGAGAAAAATTTCGCCCCTGGCCCTTCGTATTCGCCTTTACTACTGCGGCCTGCGCAGCATCAACTTGCTGGCCGACTTAACCAACTATGTCATGCTAGAGCTGGGCCAGCCCATGCACGCCTTTGACCTTGACAAGGTAAATCAGGTGGAAGTGCGGCGGTTTGACAAGCCCTTTACCTTCCGCACGTTAGACGGCAGCGACCGGGCTGTGGACGAAAACACCCTTATGATTTGCAGCAAGGGCGAGCCGGTGGCTTTGGCCGGTATTATGGGCGGCTTGGATTCAGAAATTTCCGACGATACCACATCGCTGTTTTTGGAATCAGCCAACTTTGAAGCTTCCGGCATCCGCAAAACCTCTACGCGCCTAGGGCTGCGCACCGACGCCAGCATGCGGTATGAAAAGTCATTAGACCCGGAAATGACGAGCCTTGCCATTGAGCGGTTTCTGTATATTTTACAGCAGGCAGACCCCGGCGTTCAAATCACCTCGTCGCTGACCGACTGCTATGTGAAGAAGTTTGAGGAAGTCCATCTCACCATCGACAAGGCCTATGTGGACCGATATACGGGCATTGACATTTCCGCCGACCGGATTGAAAAAACGCTTGTTTCCCTTGGGTTTGGCGTTACACGCACGGGAGATTCCTTTGCCGTGACGGTGCCTTCTTGGCGCGCTACCAAGGATGTGACCATCCCGGCAGACTTGATCGAGGAAATCACGCGTATTTACGGGTATGATAACTTCCAGATCTCTACCACCACCAGTGCTTTAGCGCCGGTTCGCTACTCTGCCGGCAAGTCCGATGAGTATGATATTAAAGATATGCTCGTACAGCGGTACAGCCTCCACGAGGTGCATTCCTACCTCTGGAACGACGAGAAGAAGCTTAAAGAAATCGGCATTGCCCCCATGGAAAATGTGCGGATTCTCAACGCTTCTACGCCCGAGTATGCGGTTCTGCGCCCGTCGGTGGTGCCGTCGCTGTTGGTATTTGCCCACGAGAATAGAAACTACGCCGAGGAATTTGGCTTGTTTGAAGTGGCCCGGGCGGTGGAAGGGCTTACGGCGGAAGGGCTTTGCAACGAGCGGAAAAAGCTGGCCATTGTGCTTTACAGCCGTGAGGCAAGCGAGAAAACGCTGTTTTTCCGCCTTAGGGATATGATAGCGTCCATCGGCGCTATTAAAGGTGTAAGCACCTCTTTTGCCAGCGCCGAGGCCGTTTTCCCGTGGCAGCATCCGGTCAACACCGCTTCGGTTACCATCAACGGCATAACCCTTGGTGCTATGGCAACGCTGCATCCCGCATGCGGACAGAAGCTGGATAAACGGGCGGCGGTTGTCTTTGCGGAGCTGGATTTGGATCAATTTGCCTCTATTGCCCGGCAGGATACAACGTATAACGAGCCGTCTAAGTTCCCCGGCATCGACATTGACCTTTCCTTCTGGATGCCGCAGGGGGCTGTGTATGCCGATTTGGTGCCCGCTTGGGCGGATATGATCGGAAATACGCCATTGCAGAAGGTGGATGTAACGGATATCTACGAGGGCGAGCAGAACAGCATTACCGTGCGTCTGTATTTCTCCTCTTGCGAAAAAACTTTGACCCGCGAGGAAGTTATGCCCTTGGCAGAGGGCGTTGTGAAAACTTTGGCGGAAAAGAATATCCTTTTAAAACAGTAAAGCTTGGGCGCCCTTTCGTTAGCACGCAAAAAGCCCCCGGTGGATACTTTCCACCGGGGGCTATCTGTATTTTTCCAGCCTATATAATTGATCCGCATCGGGCACGTCGCCGCCCTTTTTGAAGGCATATCCCATTTTGCGGTAAAAATCGCAGGCGGTAATGGACGATGGCACTTCCACCCGCTTGGAGTTCAGAAAGTATTCGTCCTGCTCCAAGGTTTCTATAATTTTCCTTCCGACGCCTTTCCTTTGGTAATCGGGATGGACAAAGACGGTAAAAAGGCAGCTTTCGTCCGTTTTGTCCCAATACGGTCCGACGGCCCCACAGCCGATAATTTTGCCCTCCTGGTACACAACGTAAAAATGCGTCACCTTGGCACGGCGGAGAATTTCCTTCGGGTTTAGGTGCTGTATCAGGTTTTCGATATACTCCACACTATAATTTTCCGCGTTGGTTTTCCTTAAGGTAGTGGCAATAAGCTCGGAAACCAACGCGGCATCTTCCTCTTGGAATCGTCGAATGCGCATAGGAAGTTCCTCTCTAGTTGCGTTTTCTGCAAATATAGCATTTTCCTATGTGAAAAGCAATAAAAAAGCGCTACTTCTGTGAAAAGCAATAAAAAAGCGCTACTTCGAGAAAAAGTAGCGCTTTTAAATTATGCTTCTTTGCGGCGGCTCTTTCGCACCAAACGAACCAGCCTTGTAAACAGGGAGGAGCCGACGGCGCTGAAGAAGGAGATCATAAGGCACAGGCTGAGCACGGGCCAAGGCATGGGCGACATACCCACCACATGGGACAACGTGGGCCAGTAGACCGAAAGCAACATAATGGATAAAGAGCAAAGCACGGCAAAAATCAAATATTTGTTGTTAAACACTTCTTTTGTAAACATCCCCTTGCGCTCAGACTTGCATTCAAACACAAAGACCAATTGGCTGCAGGCCAGGGTGAAAAAAGCCGCTGTGCGAGCCAGCATCAAATCGCCAAGGGAATGCCACACATGGGCAAACACGCCCACCGTGCCGGCGCCGATGACAATGCCGCGAAGCAGAATATGTAAACCCAGTCCGCCGGCGAAAATCCCTTCGTTTTTGGGGCGGGGCTTGCGCTCCATCACGTCTTCGTTGGCCGGATCCATACTAAGCGCCATGGCGGGCAGGCCGTCGGTAAACAGATTTACAAGCAGAATGTGAATGGGAAGCAGGGGAAGGGGGAGCCGGAACAAAACCACGGCAAACATGGTCAGAACTTCGCCTAGGT
>DUUG01000214.1 GCA_012841675.1 Clostridiales bacterium | reverse complement strand
GGTAGTTGGGAAAATAGTAAACGGCAATCTGCGGTCGCATTAACATTCCTCTTTTCTATGCAAACTACAGGCTTTTGTAATAATCCAGCGTGGCAAAGCTTTTTTCCATCTGCGTTGCCATATAGCTTTCCGTAACGCCCACAAGGTCGGGCAAAACCTTAGGATCATACGAAACAGATAAAAGTCGGCTTAAAGGCGCGCCTGCAAAATAGCGAAGCAGTGCCAGCACCTCAGGGGAGCAGGGAAGCGCAATCCCTGCGTTCATTTCAGGAGTGGACCGCCGGCAAGACAAACAAGTAAGTACGCCGGAGGTAAGGTGCAGCAGCGCCCCCTCCGGTTCGTTATGGCAAACAGAGCAAGCCGACAAATCGGGAGCAAAGCCCGATTCCACCATGGCGCGAAATTCAAACGCCCCGCGCACAAGCTCCGCAGGGTGAGATAGCGCCGACAAAGCATAAAAAGAGTTCAGCGCCAAACGCAAAAGGGCTCCGTTTGCGCTGTCCTCATCGCTTAATTGACATAAAACATCCGCTATGTAGGCGGCCAGCGCCAGTTTTTTGAGATCCTGACGCAGGCCCAGAAACATTTCCATAGGGTCGGCTTCATCTACCATGGCAATGCCAGCGGCAGAGAAAACCGTAAATTCAGTATAGGTAAACAGTTGACAGCCGGGTGCAATTCGGCTGTTTTTGCGAAGCACACCTCTGGCACGCAGAGAAATACAGCCGCGATCGGATGTCAGCACCGTGAGAATTTTATCGGCTTCTTTGTACTTGGTCTCTCGCAGAACCAGACCTTTTAGCGCGATTTTCACTAAAATCCTCCTTGCTTTGAGCCCGTTTGGCCCAAACAAATGCCTCCGGAAGTCCGGTTTTTAAAAACAGATTCCAGGCACCGTTATGCCGCATGGTAACACGCATCCTTTCGTAGGGGCTTTTTCTTAGGATTGGTTGTTTGTCCACCTCTTATAAGCGGAAACTATTGGGCATCCTAGTTAAAGGAAAAAATATCCATTTCATTGAGGAAGGAAGGGCTGTTTTGCCAGTCTTCCTTGACCTTTACCCAAAGCTGTAAAAAGACCTTTGAGCCGAACAGTTTTTCCATATCCGCCCGGGCTTTCGTGCCAACTTCCTTGAGCATAGAGCCGTTTTTGCCGATAATAATGCTCTTATGCGAGAGCTTCTCACAGACGATCAGAATATTAATGTCCAGCATACCGTCCTCTCTGACGGAGAAATGTTCGCTTTCGCAAGTTAAACCATAGGGAATCTCCTGCTGCAGCATGCGCATGAGCTTTTCCCGCACCAGTTCGGCAGCCAAGACACGCTCAGGCTGGTCGGTCAACTCGTTATCTGCAAAAATATGCTCGCCTTCGGGCAAAAGCTTCTCCGCTTCGGCTAAAAGCTCGTCGATTCCGTCGCCCGTTTGAGCGGAAATGGGAACCAGCGCCGCAAAGGGAAACAAAGAGGCATACGCGGCCATAACAGGCAAAATTTTCTCTTTTACAACCGCATCCACTTTGTTTAGCACGTGAATACAGGGAATTTCGCTTTGAGAAATGGTTTCAAGCAGGATTTTTTCCGGCTTGCCCGGCATTTTATCGGCCTCACACATGAGGAACGCCACATCGACGCCTTTAGCCGTCTCGTATACATAGCTGTTCATCCGGTCGCCCAGACGGTTTTTCGACTTGTGAAGACCGGGCGTGTCGACAAAGATAAATTGGGTATCGCCCTTGGTCAGAATTCCGGTAATGGAATTGCGCGTTGTCTGCGGTCTAGGCGTCACAATGGCAATTTTCTCACCGATTAATGTATTCAGTAGGGTAGATTTCCCTACATTGGGTCTACCCAAAATGGAAATGCTTCCGCATTTTTTCAT
>DUUG01000017.1 GCA_012841675.1 Clostridiales bacterium | reverse complement strand
GTTTTTCCGTTTTATCCGTTAAAACATGCCTTTAACGGACGTTTGCCCCATGCAACCACCGCTCTAAATAGGCTTGTTCGTTAAAATATTCGTTCTTTATGGCATTGTACGTGCTATCATACGGGGTTTCTATGTCATAGATAAGCCACCGACCGTCGGACTGCGTAAAGGTAAGCGTATAAACATCCCCGATGAAGGAGTCCGCCCCTGCACCGTCAATATAAAAACTTGCACCTGCCTGCAGATGTATTTCCGCTTTGCTTCCGTCAACCTCCAGCCCATATACCCTATGTTCCATTTTAAAATCACGGCTGCCGCCCCGGCCTATGCTTTCATTCAGAAGCCTTACATATTCCCTGCGTACAAGATTCAGCTTAATAAAGTTTTCCAAAGGAAGGAAAACTTTCCGTCAGCTTCCGGCAAAAATACACGGAAAGATCCTGATAAGGGGTATGCCACATGTAATGATTTTCCGCTGAAGCGGCGGTAAACCATACGGCTGTTCGTAAATCTTCGCCATTTCCCCTTCGTAAGGGTTCTGTGCGGGCGTTTCGGGCGCTGTGTAAGCAGATGCGGTTGTTTTGGGTGCGGTGGTGCTGGGCGTTGTGTAAGCAGATACGGTGGTTTTGAACGTTGCGGGGCTGGAGGAGGTAGCAGACGAGGACGTTTTCAAATCTATTAAAAGGGATGTACTTTCCGCCACGGGAGAGATTTCTTCAGTGCCGTTTATGCCGCAAGACGCGCAACATAAGTCCATTACCAAAAGCCCCATTATAAAAAACACTCGGCTTCTCATCCGTCTTTTCATGGCGCGCACCCTTTGCTACTCTTTTTCCATTACCGCAGCCACATTCCCCTCCGCCTCATAATATCCTTTGACGCCTGCTTTGTCAACTATCGTTGTAAAATTGTGCCGATGAAGGGCTATTTTTAATTTTGGATACTGCCAGCCCCGCCGGGTACAAAAGCGAAAGCAATAGTGCGTAATTCCGTCCCGACCGGAAAAACAGCACAACTCCCAAATATACCAGAAAAAACGCCGCAAGCAAATCCGCTGCCAAAATATACGGCGCGACTATTGTAGGCCCGGCCAACTGCTCAAGCATAAGGGAAAAAAGCCGCCCGCCGTCAAACCCAGAAACGGGAATCAAATTGAAAATGCCCAAGGAAAAATTCACACCGGAAAGAAGGTAAAATGCCGCGTTTTCCTTAGCCAAGAAGGCAAACGCTAGCCCCGCCAACAGACTTACCGCAGGCCCCGATGCAACGCAAACCATCTCCTGCCCGTACGATGGAAGCTTGGGAAAATAGGGTTCCATGGAAAGCCCGCCCATGGTCATACTCAGCGATTCTACCCTGCCACCAAAGGCAAACAAAGCTACCGCATGGCCCACCTCGTGGAGCACCATGCTCAGAATCAGCGCCAATGTCACCTCGATTCCCAGCGAAAACACGGAGGCTGCAAGCATGAGAAGAAAGCCCGGCTTGATGATGATTTCCATTATGGCCCTTCCCCTCCCACCTGCCGCGCGTTACCCTCAAAAAACACGGCAACAATGTCGGAAAGCTCGGCCTCCCCGGCAACTACCTGTCCGATGACAACAAATGCCTCCGCCACACTTTCCCCCTGCGCACGAAGATTGCGGGAGAGCCTGGAAAGGGAAATGGTTTCTTT
>DUUG01000213.1 GCA_012841675.1 Clostridiales bacterium | reverse complement strand
TTTAATTTCATGCTGGTTGGTAAGGGTACCCCGGTGCAGCTCAAGGTACAGCTCGCCTTCGTAGACGGCAGGCTGCTGAACCTCTTTTTCCAGCTTGCGCATGAAATCGGAAACGGTGGTGTATTCATACTTGGGGCAGCCTTCCAAATCTTTGCAACGGCGGGTGATTTCGATTTGATCCCACTGAGGGCCGCCGCCGCCGTCACCGTAGCCGTAAGAGACGAGCTTGCTCTTAGAAACGCTCTTTTGGCGCACAGAGTCGTTGTTGGTCGTATCGTAGAACAGAGGCATCAGTTCATGGGGGGCTGTGCCGATATGGGTTTTGTTAAAGTGGGAAAATACTTTCGTGCCGTCGATGCCCTTCCAGTAGAAGCTGTCGTAGGGGAAGGGGTTGGTGTCGTTCCAGGCGATTTTGGTCGTTAAGAAGTAATCCACGCCGCAGCCCTTCATAATCTGGGGAATGGCAGCGGAATAGCCGAAGGTGTCGGGCAGCCAGAAGCAGTCGGAAGTGTAGTTGAAATACTGCCGCGTGAAACGCTGGCCCCACAGGAATTGGCGGATCATGGATTCGCCGGAGGTGACGTTGCAGTCGCACTCGACCCAGACACCGCCGTTAGGCTCATACCGGCCGGCGGCCACCTGTTTGGCAATGCGCTCAAACAGCTCGGGATAATGCTCGCGGATCATTTCGCTATGGTAAGAGGAGCTTTGGACAAATTTGTATTCGGGATACTGCTCCATTAAGTTCATCTGGTTGGAATACGTCCGGGCGCACTTTTTAATAGTCTCGGCAATATGCCAAAGCCAAGCCGTATCCATATGGGAATGGCCGATGATACCGGCGTAGGGAACGGTGGTGTTGCCGTTGGTTTTGGCCATAGCGGGGGCCAAAATTTCCTTGCCCTTGCGAATGGCGGCCATAAACTCCTCCCGGCTTACATTTTCGGGAGAGTAGAAAAGCACTTTGTGCAGCTCGACAAACACATTCTCAAGCTCGGCCTTGCGATAAGATTTGTCGTCTAAGGCGGAGTAGAGGCTTAGAATGGTTTGCAGATCGAAGAAAAAGTCGGCGATTTCTTCGTTTTTCGTACAGATTTCCAGCTTGTTAAACGGGAAACGGAAATCAGAACGCTCGCGGGTTTGGAAGGGAAGCTCGCCCATGACGTAGTGGCCGGCGTAGTATTCCAAAGCAAGGTCAATCTTTTCCCCTGCTTTGGGAGAAGCGGCAATCCGGTTGCAGTAGTGGTTGCCGTGGCCGGTGACAACGATTTTTGTGGCATATGTTCCCATGGGCTTGCCGTTGATAAAGAGCATGGCTTCATAGCCGCCTGCATCGGGGCGGAGAAAAAGCTCTTTTCCGGCTAGCTCGGCGGGCACCACATACTCGGTTTTAAACCAGCAGTACATGCTCTCGCCGCCCCAGATATCGCCCTTTTCCACCGGCGTCCACTCTACGTTTTCAGGGATAGAGTGGAACTGTTCCAAGGTTTGGAAGGAAACGGCGGGGAGGGTGCATACGGGTTCAAACAGCATGGGGTCAAGCATTTCGACAAAGCGCTCCAGCTTGCCAACCATACGCTTGATCTGAATAGTGTTCAGCATGACGTTTCTCCTTTGCCTAACTGTATTTTTATTTTTGGTTTATTTTGGTTCGGCATGGATGATATACTCATTATACAATAAATAAATGAAAAGGGAAAGATGGGATTCGACAATATCAGAAAAAACGATTCTGTGTCTTTGCCGAAGGCACAGAACCATCTCCCTGTCTTGCCTTCCCATTATCATATCCATTCTAATGCATATACCCTGTTTTTACCACATCATAAAGCTTACATCCCAGAGGGACAAAATGCTGTCGGTATGCCACCAATCTCCTTGACAAAACGTATAAAACCGTGTATAATTACTCAAAATAGCGATGACGGGAACAAGTAGGCCCCGTTTGTTTTTCAAAGAAGAGAGCCTTTGGTTGGTGCGAAAAGGCAAGGAAGGCGCGGAACGCTGAATACCTCCCTGAGCTGCGGCCTGAAAGAGAAAGTAGGGCTTGCCGGGCGTGCCCGTTACAGCACCGGGAGTATCCGCAAATGTCGATGTACTCCCCAAGGCCGCATGGGTGACCGCGCGGTAAATAGAGGTGGTACCGCGATCTTGCTACCTAGCAGGTCTTCGCCCTCTGTCTAATCCGGCAGGGGGCTTTTTTGATTTGCCCCCAAATTTGAAGGAGAGTTTTGTATGACGTTGTTTGAAGAGCTGAAACGGCGCGGGCTTATCGCGCAAATGTCTCACCCCGACAAGGTGGAGGATCTCATTAACAATCAAAAAGCCACCTTTTATATCGGGTTTGACGCCACGGCGGATAGCCTGCATGTGGGTCATTTTCTCCAGTTAACCGTCATTAAGCGCCTGCAGCAGGCCGGCCACACGCCCATCCTGCTCTTAGGCACAGGCACAACCATGATCGGAGACCCTTCGGGCAAGACGGATATGCGCAAAATGCTTTCCGTTGAGGAAATCAACTACAACGCCGATCGGTTTTTAGAGCAGATGGCACGCATTGTAGATATTTCCGAGGGCAAAGTCATCGTCGAGCGCAACGGCGACTGGCTTATGAAGCTGAACTACATTGAACTTTTAAGAGATATCGGCGTGCATTTCTCCGTAAATCGCATGCTTGCCGCCGAATGCTTTAAGTCGCGGCTGGAAAACGGGCTTTCGTTTATCGAATTTAACTATATGATCATGCAGAGCTACGATTACCTGTATCTGCACCGGAAATACGGCTGTACTTTACAAATCGGCGGCGACGACCAGTGGTCGAATATTTTAAGCGGCATGGATCTGGTGCGCCGGGTGGAAGCCAAGGAAGCCTACGCCATGACGTTTACTCTTCTGACCACAAAAGAAGGCAAAAAAATGGGCAAAACGGAAAAGGGCGCTATTTGGCTGGATCCCAATAAAACCTCGCCCTTTGAATTCTTCCAATACTGGCGCAACGTGGACGACAGCGATGTGATCAACTGCCTGAAGATGCTGACGTTTGTGCCCATCGAAGAGCTGGAGGAAATGGATTCCTGGGAGGGAAGCCGCTTAAATGAGGCAAAAGAGCTTCTGGCGTACGAGCTGACCAAGGATGTCCACGGCAAGGAGGAGGCCGATAAGGCCCTTGCCGCTGCCCGCGCGTTGTTTGGCAAGGGCGTGGCCGATGAAAACATGCCGCAGACGGCACTTTCCGAAAGTGATTTTGAAAACGGTTCCATTTCTTTGGCGGATCTCATGGTGAAAACGGGGCTGGCCCCGTCTAAGGGCGAAGCAAGACGGCTTGTAAAACAGGGCGGCGTGGCCATTAACGATGAAAAAGCCGTGGACGGGAATCAAACCCTTGCCAAAGAGCAGTTTGCAGGCGAAGGCGTGATTTTGCGCCGGGGCAAAAAGGTGTTCCATCGAGTGGTTCTCGGTTAAAATAAAGGCCGGCGGTTTTTCCGCCGGCCTTTTACTTATATATAATGGAGAACGGCGGTTTATCTTTAATCTTAATATTTTATAAAAAAAGTATTGACATTTGAATACGCTCTATATTATGATCGGCTTAGTCTGGATTTGATAAAATGGATACTCTTAAGCAATTGAAAGATGCTGTTTTACTCTCGGTTAATGCTCCGGAAATGGTGAAGACTATAGATGCAGCAAGCATTTTGGAACGTAACACTACACAGGCTGGAACCGTGATTGATACGATCCCTTATATGCGAGCTTATGCAACCACATACGCATTAATGTATTCGTATAACAGGACTGGTAGTAACGATGATAGTACGTACTATAACAAGAAATTTATAGAGTTCTCCAGCTACGGCGGGGACTGTGCCAATTTTGCATCCCAATGTATGTGGGCAGGTTTTTATGGAAGCAATGATACTGATTCTATTACAAATGGTAGGTTGCCCATGGATAGTAAAGGGAGTATTAATTGGTACTGTCAATCTAATAGCATACGAAATGGCAACTGGTGTTATGCTAACATGTTGTGTGATTATCCCGAAGCTGTTGCGAACGCAGGAAGCGGTGAAAGTGGTATAATTGCTGATGTATATAAAAGAGTATCGGGAGGGCAGATGTCTATTCCGAATATAGGATCAAACTTGAATGGTGCTGTTTTTTGCGTAACCACCTCAACAACAAACGGGCACGCTATTGTTATCAATAACGCTTCATCCAATAGCTTGAATAATATTTATTTTTGTGCACATACACAGCCGTAAATAACATGCCTTTATCGGCCTCTGTTGGATATGCTCTTAGCAAAATTGACACAATCATCGTACCACAATCGTTTAGAGTTGTTTCAAATTGTTCCGGGCATGTTTACTCTTCTGTTGCCAATGGACATGACAGCATATGTAATAATTGTGGATATAGTCGATTAAGGCCATCTTATTCGTGGGCGACTGGGACTGTTGGTCAATCAAAAATTCTAACCTCAACAGTGTCTTCCTTTAATAATTGCTATAAAATTTCTGCCGTGGTGAAAAATAGCTTGGGGACGGTCGTGCATACCATCCCAACCGTAAATAATACAACATCCATAACTGGAAACTATACCTTTACTGCTGCTGGAATCTATGATGTTGAAGTAACAGTATATGATACTAGTTCCACAACTACCCCACAAAAATTCACATATTCTATTAAAATTAGTTAACAAGCACCGTGGCGCGGGGGGCTTTGTCCCCTCGCGCCGTATCGGAGGTTTATTCGGAGGTTTATAACGAAAAAATTAGCTCTGGTTGTGTTTTTTACAGTGGTTTTACTCTCCTTTTCCGGATGCAAGCAACCGGTGAAAATCATCGGGGAGACTTCGGCTTCTTCGGTTTATCAAGAAACAAGCGTCCCGCAAACCTTCGATTACGCCGCGTATCTGAGCTTGAACTTCCCGAAAGAACCACTAACCGTTCGAACATTCGTTTCGGTGGGGGCGCATCTCTACTATTTTTCCGGCTATGACCATATGGGTGACACGATTATCAACCGTGTAGACCGGTACAGCCTTGAAAACGGCACTTGCACAGGAACCTTTCTGCCAATATCCTCCTTCTGGGCGGCAGAGGAAAACACGGTGACGTTTTATACCGGCGATACACAGCCCGGATTTTACATCCCAGACCGTTTTCCGGCCTTTTTAAACGTTACATTTTCGCCGAGCAACGACTTTTGCTATACGGAAAATAAGATTTTACCGCTAGCCCTCCCGTTTAGACTGAGCCGGGCATCTTTCAGATACCAAGTGGCTCACTG
>DUUG01000212.1 GCA_012841675.1 Clostridiales bacterium | reverse complement strand
TCTCCTACAAATCGTTTTATTACTTGGTTCTGCATCCGCCCTTTGCGTCCAACACAGCGTATTTAATCGAATTTGGCGAAGAACTGGATCGCCCGGAAACTTTGCTGGCGCATCTTTCAGAGCACGGCACAATCCTGTCCGAACCTGACGCATTGACGCATCTGGCACGGCATTTTACATAGAGAAATACGTGAAGCGGCCTTACTCTTCATCTTCGGGAGTGAGGCTTTTTAGCTTCCAAAGCACCCATAGGCCAATAAGAAGTTGACCCAGTGCCTGCAACAGCACCAGCATCTGCACGTTAATAAACGGCACGCCAAAAATGGAAAACTTCATGCCCTGGGTGATGGAAATCAGCCAAGTAGATAGCGAAACGCTTATAAAGGCTGAAAAGTTGGACACAAGCGAATAAAAGACAATATAATTGCTCTGGTCTTCCTTTGGCAGGTTCAGATACGGCATATTCGCCCAAGCCAAATTGATGCCCACACCAATAAAATGCTGTGTCAAGCGAACAGCCAGCATAATCCAAACGAAATTGGCTTTTGTCGTAAAGGCGTAGACCAGCGTCGTCGGCACATGGAACAGTGCCGTAACCGCAAAGGTTTTCAGCCACGACCATTTTCGCAGTATCCTCTTCCAAAAGGGCGAAAAGAAAATCAAAAACAGCGCATAAGAAGCATCAATGGAATTTATAAACGTATACTGGACACCCACTTGATTGAGAAGATAATATGTAAAGCTGGAGGCCGCCAGGGAGGCAAAGAACATCCACGCCGCGATCAGCCCCATGGTTTTGAGGAACTTAGGGTGTTGGAACGGAAGGACAAATACGTTTTTTATGCTGATGGTGCTTACCTTGCGCGGATACGGGTACTCCTTGGGCAAAAGCAGTATCACCATTTCAACCAGCGCCAGCGCGTATGCAATATAGCGCAAAGCGACGATAATCGTCATCTGGTGGGGCGTTCCCCGCAGGGCATCGGCTATAAAGCTCGACGCTAAAAGCATGGCGCTGGAAATGGTTGTTGCTGTGATTTGCTGAAAAGAAAAATACTCCGCACGAACTTTGTTGGGAATAAAGTTCAAATGCCAAGCCGCATACCCTCCGGTGAACAGAGCGTTTATCAGATGGGAAACAAATACAATAATGGCAAATCCGATTACCTTTTGCGTCGGATCCTTTACAAAAATCGGCAAAAGAGTCATACCGAGAATATTTATGGTAAAATAAGCAATTCTGGCCAACGCCAGAATGACCCGACGCTTTTCAAACCGTTCTAGTATGAGCGGGGCAAAAACACCAAAACAGTTGGCGATAAACGGAAGGAAACTTATAATTCCCAGATTGACAATATTGATATCATTTCCGATTAGGAACCCCGTGTAAAAAACACCGGAAGTTAACAGAGCAATGCAGCTAGATAAAATAGCGGATGCCAGCATGACTAACCGGCCAAACGCCTTTTCATCGGAGCCATTAAAAAGAAAGTAGAATCTGGATGCCCGGTAGGCATTGACCAAACGACGCATGCTCACTTATCTCTCCCCGCCCAGGCGGCTATTTTATTTTTCTAAAAAAGCAGTGCCGCCGGTACGGATAACCTCTTCTGCCTCTGCCAAAGAGGCGCAGGAGGACGCACCGCCCAGCCTTGTTACGCTAACAGAGCCACAGGCGTTGCCGTAATCGGCTGCGTCCCGAAGGGTTTTCCCCTGCAGGAAAGCATATAAGAAGCCGGCATTAAAAGAGTCGCCCGCCCCGGTCGTGTCTCGCACGATGGCATCAAAAGTAGGCGCAGCAAACACTTCGCCCTCGGAAGCCACCACAACGCCCGCCGGCCCGCATTTTACAACACAAATACGGCAGAGCTTGGAAAGCTCCAGCGCCGCCTCCTCCATGGAGTCAAGCCCGGTGATAGCACTTGCTTCCACTTCATTGGGGAGAAATACATCCGTCTGAGCAAGGACATCTTTTATTCCAAAATCCCAAGTTTCCGAGTCGTCATAACCGGCATCAAGAGATGTGGTTACGCCTTTTGCACGGGCGCGGGCAAACAAGTCGGCCAGCCCCGGCCGCAGACCACTTTGCAGGAAAAAGGAGCCTACATGGA
>DUUG01000211.1 GCA_012841675.1 Clostridiales bacterium | reverse complement strand
TTAAAAGCTTATGAGGATAGCACTGATGCCCCACATCGAAAAACAGCCGGTCATGATCCAATGAAAAACAATAATGGAGGGCCACCGTCAATTCCACAACACCTAGATTTGAGGCAAAATGCCCCCCATTTTTGGAAATATGCTCTATTAAAAACGCGCGAATCTCACGGCAAAGGGCCGGAAGAGCCGGAATATCCAAACGAGCCACCTTACCGTCCCCGTAGCGGGCAAGCAATGGGTATCGCGCCGCCAACCGTTTGCTTCCGGTGGCCTTTTTTGTATCCATATATGCCTCCAAGCTTGTTTGCTATAAATAATATTAACACAGGATAAACTGTAATGCAACTGTATTTTTATACATCATATCTTAATTATGCATTATTTTCAGGTGATAAATCGGAACGATATTTCTTATCCATACAAAAAGAATCGGAAAAGCCCCTTGGTTTTCCGATTCTTTTCGTATATTTCTCTTTGTAATGCTGCTAAACCTTTAGTTCGGCCTGATACTCCGCATATTCTGTATACGCGGAAAGGACGGGAGCTACCTGCTCCTCTAAAAATGCCTCCACCTGTTCTACACAGCGGCCAATATACTTAGATGGATTGACACTTTCCAAAAGCTCCTCCTCCGAAAGGCCGAAAGCAGGGTCCCTTGCAATGCGCTGTAATAGGTCGTTCTCAAGCCCCTCCTCCTTCACACGTCGGCCGGCGGCCATGGCGTGTTCTCGGATACGCTCGTGCAGCTCCTGCCGGTCGCCGCCGTTGCGAACCGCATCCATGAGGATATTTTCCGTTGCCATAAAGGGCAGTTCCCCTGCAACGCGGGCGGCAATGACCTTAGGATACACAACAAGCCCGGAGGCAATATTGACATACAGCTCTAAAATGGCGTCCGCCGCTAAAAACCCTTCCGCAATGGATAAACGACGGTTGGAAGAATCATCCAACGTGCGTTCCAACCACTGCACCGAGGCGGTATGGGCGGCGTTTTGCACATTGTTGATTAAGAAACGGGCCAAACCGCAAATCCGCTCGCTTCGCATGGGGTTCCGCTTATACGGCATGGCGGAGGATCCAATCTGAGAACGCTCAAAGGGCTCTTCCAGTTCCTTTAACGACTGGAGAAGCCGAAGATCCGTCGCAAACTTCGAAGCGCTTTGTCCAATGCCGCTTAAAGTGGCAAGCATCTGACTGTCAATTTTCCGGGAATACGTCTGTCCCGTCACCGCTTCCACTGCCGGAAGCCCCATTTCTTCGGCCACCAGCTGTTCCAGCTTGCAAACCTTTTCGTGGTCGCCTTCAAAAAGCTCTAAAAAGCTTGCCTGACTGCCCGTCGTACCCTTCAAACCCCGCAGGCGAAGCCGCGAGAGCCGAAAATCTACTTCGTCAATATCCTTTAAAAGATCTGCCATCCAAAGAGTGGCGCGTTTTCCCACCGTAGTCAGCTGGGCAGGCTGGAAATGGGTAAAGCCCAGCTGTGGCATGGATTTAAACTTCTCTGCAAACTGGGCCAATGCCGCCAGTGCCGCCATCAGCTTTTTGCGCAGAAGCAGAAGCCCCTCCCGCATGAGCAGTATGTCCGTATTGTCAGTGACAAAACAGCTTGTGGCACCAAGATGAATGATCCCCCTTGCCTTCGGGCACTGCAGACCGTAGGCATAGATGTGGGCCATGACATCGTGGCGAACTTCCTTTTCCCGGCGCTCGGCGTCTTCCAAGTTTAAGGTATCCTGCGCCGCTATTAGTTCTTCAATTTGCTCGTCTGTTATGGGAAGGCCCAGATTTTTTTCCGACCGGGCGAGTGCAATCCAAAGCTTCCGCCAAGTTTTGAACTTGGTCTGATCGGAAAAAAGGGCAAGCATTTCTTTGCTGGCCCAGCGTTTGGCAAATGGGCTTTCATAAGTAAAATCGCTCATGGAATATCTCCTGCGGAAATTATTTTTCAGATGTAAGCTTCTCCAATGCGGCCAGCTTTACGCAGGCACAAAGTGTATCGGCCGCTTTTTCGATTTCCTCTTGGGTTGGGAAGGTCGGTGCTATGCGTATGTTGGAATCGTTGGGATCCTTTTTATATGGCCAAGTCGACCCGGCCGGCGTCATAATGACACCTGCTTCAGCGGCCAAGGCAACTACTCGTTTTGCCGTTCCCGGCATAACGTCCAGACTTATAAAATAGCCGCCTTTCGGTTTCGTCCACGAAGCAATCTCAAGCCCCGCCAGCTCGCTTTCCAACCTCTCCAACACGGCTTCAAACTTCGGCCGAATAATGTCGGCGTGTTTTTTCATATGGTCGCGAATGGCATCCGCATTTTTGAAAAACCGCACATGGCGAAGCTGATTTACCTTGTCGGGGCCGATGGTCTGCGCCTGCATAAGGGATACAATATAGGCAATATCCTCCTTGCCGCCGGCCATACAAGCCACACCGCTACCCGGGAAGGTGATTTTAGAAGTGGAGGCAAAGGTAAAGGCCAAATTGGGGTTCCCGGCTTTTTCGGCTTCGGCCTGTAAATTCAGCAGTACATCGTCTTCCTCGTACAGGCTATGTACACAGTAGGCGTTATCCCAGAAAATCCGGAAGTCAGCGGCCGCAGGCTGCAGCGTTGCAAAGGCGCGCACCGTTTCGTCGGAATAGACAACGCCGTCGGGGTTGGAATACTTGGGAACGCACCAAATTCCCTTTACAGCCGGGTCTTTCACCTGCCGCCGCACCTCATCCATATCCGGGCCGGTCGGCGTCATGGGAATGGGGCGCATTTCGATGCCAAGCCGTTCGCAAATGGTAAAATGCCGGTCATATCCGGGAACGGGACACAGGAAAACCACACGGCTTTGCTTGTTCCAAGGCAGACAGCCGCCAAAGCCAAACTGCATACCCCGCTGCACCGTATCGTACATCAATTTCAAGCTGGAGTTGCCGCCAACAATAATCTGGTCGGGAGGCACTTCTAAAAGCTCGGCAAACAGAGCCTTAGCAGCAGGTAAACCGTCTAAAACTCCGTAGTTGCGGGTTTCTAGGCCGTTTTCCATATAATCCTCCGGGCCGGACAGACAGGTAAAAAGCCCCATGGAAATGTCAAGCTGTCGGCGTTCCGGAACACCTCGGGACATATTTAGTTTCAAGCCAAGGGCTTTTTTTACTTCATATTGCTCTTTGGCCTGCGTAAGGGCCTTTGCTAATTCTTCCGCACTTCTATTCTTGTATGGCTGCTGCATTCTCCCGCTTCTCCCATCTTTATCTCTTCATTACGGAACCGACGCCCATAGCCACAATGCCGGCCAGTGCCGCTTCGGGCAAGCCATTGACTAACACCGTGGTTCCAATGGCAAGCAACAGCGCTTGCCCGCCAATGAGGGCCTTATATTGTTCTGCTAAAAACAGCGCAACGCCGCCCAGTACCAAGAAGGTGTTGGTTAAGCTTCCCAACACGCCTGCCAAGCCATAGCTAAACAGCTTGCGCACTTTTTTTCCTTCCAGACGCTTTTCGAAAAAGCGGCAAACACCACCCGCCACCACGCCGATTAAAATGCGGGGCACAAAGCAAATGACTAAACTCCAGAAGTTGCCCTTGATATCCCCCACCGAATAAAACGGCGTAAAGATAAAGGAAGCCGGCGTTGGATACACAAAGCTCATAACAATAAAGCTTAGCAAGCCAAAGAAAAAGCCCATTAAAGCCCCCGGCTTCGGCCCAAGCAGAATCCCGGCGATGACCACAGGAACAGCCGCCGTGGTCGCCACAACCGGCCCGATGGGAATAGACCCCAGCGCCGGAACGAAAGCAATCACAACAAGGATTGCCAGCAAAAGAGCAAACTTCACTAAAAAGAGAGTTTTCTCATGTGAACTCTTGTTTTGCGTCATATTGCATAACCTCCATATATTCAAACTACCGGCACAACGTGCGTTTTATGTGCGTTGGTTAAAATTCTGCCATACCCACAGTTCTGGGGAAAGGAATCACGTCGCGGATGTT
>DUUG01000210.1 GCA_012841675.1 Clostridiales bacterium | reverse complement strand
GGCCGAGAGGTTACTTGTTCCTTGACAAGTCCGGCCTTTTCCATCCGGCGAAGCAAAACGGGTACATTGGCCGTGGGAAAAGCGGCGGAAAGGGCTTCGGAGGTTTGCGGACCGTTATTTTTCAGAAAGGATAGAATATTTTCTTCCGCCTCCGAAAGGTTCACTGGAAGGTCTTCTTCCAATGCCGAATAGAGGCTTTTTTCTTTGAGATCGATCCCCGGCGGCAAAAAGCAACGCACCGCATCGTAGCAGGTGCAGTAGTATTTGTCCCGCATCCAAAGAGCAAGGCGCAGATTTTCCGGCGAGATGACCGGCTCTGCATCCAAAAAGGACAGAACGGGTTTAATATTGTCCCTCCGGTCGCTTTCCTCTGTTTTCAGGATAATCCCCTGTGTGCTTTTGTTGCCGCGGCCAAAGGGCACCAACACCCGCATACCGGGGAGAACTACCTCCGGCATCTGCTCTTTCGGCACATAATAGGTAAAAGGACGGTCAAACGCAAGGGTAGCCGACCGAAGCGCCACATAGACCAGCAACACCATGCCCCGTCCCTCCTTTTTCTCTCAAAGGCTTATTCTGATTTCGCCTCGGATGCTTCCTCCGAATACATTTCTTTCAGCTTGAAAACGGCCAACTTCACGGGTTTGTCCTCCAGCTTCCGTTCCTCGTTGGTGGCCTCTTCTCCGATTTCCCGTGCAATCCGGGCTATTACGTTTACCAGACGGTACCGGTTTCCAACGGGTTTGCCGTTTATATTAATTTTGACAAGTTCATCTACGGTAGGATACAGCACGCTATTTCGCCCCTTTTTTATTTTTCCATGATAGAAGCACATCGACCAACCGGTCAACTGCTTCCAATAATGTATCGTTTAAAATCTGATAGTCGTATAAATTGGCTTTCGCACGCTCGTTTTCCGCAATTTCCAAGCGTCTGGCAATACTTTCCTCTGTTTCTGTGCCGCGGGCACGGAGCCTTCGCTCCAGCTCTTCCATGGAAGGCGGCAGAATAAAGCAGAGCACGGCATCGGGCCAGTTTTTCTTTACTTCCATAGCCCCTGCCGTTTCAATATCCAAAAGCACAAAAGTTCCCTCTCGAGTTCGTTCCACTATTTCTTTGGCCGGCGTTCCGTAATAATTACCGGCATACTTGGTATATTCCAAAAGCTCGCCCTGCTCCAAAAGCTCGAAAAACTTCTCCCGGCTGATGAAATGATAGTGAACACCGTCGATTTCACCGAGACGAGGCGCCCGCGTTGTGACAGATACGGCCAACGAAACTTTTATATCGGTGCGCTCGGCTAGTTTCTGCATTGCGCCCTGAATAATCGTGCCCTTGCCAACTCCCGACGGTCCGGAGATGACAAACAGCGCACCTTTCTGCTCCATACTCATTCCTCTTCCATCTCTTCCGCCACGTCCTCATCCTCTGCCCAATCCGCTAAGCGGTTGGCAATCGTCTCCGGTTGTATGGCGGATAATATAACATGGTCGCTGTCCGCGACAATAACGGCCCGCGTTCGCCGGCCGTATGTAGCGTCGATCAGCATGCCTCTGTCTCTTGCATCCTGAATAATGCGTTTAATGGGAGCGGATTCCGGGCTTATGATGCTGATGATCCGGCCTGCGGAAACCATGTTGCCAAATCCAATATTCACTAAATGGAAGGAGTTCATTCATCCGCACCTCTATTCCAGATTTTGAATCTGCTCTCTGATTTTTTCAAGGTCCGACTTCATGTCCACAATGAGTTTTGTTACGGTCAAATCCCCTGCTTTAGAACCGATGGTGTTGACTTCCCGGTTCATTTCCTGCAGGAGAAAATCAAGCTTTCGCCCAACGGGGCCGCCTTCTTGTAAAATGGAATCCAGCTGCACCAAATGACTTCGAAGCCGCACGGTTTCCTCATCGGTGGCAACCCGGTCGGCAAATAACGCCGCTTCCGTTACCAAGCGTGTCTCGTCGACTCTGGCATCCTGCAAAATTTCCTGCATTTTTTGCAAAAGGCGGTCGTAATACTCGGAAACCACCTCCGGCATCCGCGCTTCGACCTCGGAAAGCTGTGCTTCCAGCTTGGCGGATTTTTCCCGGATATCGGCCGCCAAACGGGCGCCCTCCGTCTTTCGCATGGCGTTGTAGGCAACAAGCGCCTCGTTTAGCGCATACAAAACATCCTGCAATAAAGCGTCCCGGTCTTCCTCTACTTTTGTAATGGTCAAAACCTCCGGCTGTCTTGCCAGATTGGAAACGGTCAAATCGTTTGGCAAAGACAAGGTTTCTGAAAGGTGCAGAAATGCATCAAAGTAGTTTTTTGCAAGCACATCATTGACCGTTACCATGGTATCGGTGCCGGATGCGTATTCGATGTTGATAAAAACCTCTACTTTGCCGCGGGAAACGCCGCTTTTCAATATGGTGGATTTTATAGGTTCTTCTAAGAAGGTATACATTTTGGGGGCTCGAACGGTGCAATCAAAATACCGGTTGTTGACCGATCGAAGCTCGACGGTTATGGTTTTCCCTTCCCCTACTGTCTGGCCTCGGCCATAACCGGTCATGCTGTGTATGTTTGTAATGGCAACCGCCTCCGATGTAAAAATGGAAGTTCAGGTAGAAAATATATAGGCTATACTATTATACTATACATCCAACAGTCAAACAATACCAAGACTAGGAAGTCTCCCGGCTCATAAGCCCGATCCGGCGGCGCAAAACAGGCCCTACCAGCAAAGCAACGGCAATTTTCCCCAAATCCCAGGGGACAAACGGAATAACCGCCACGGAAAGTGCCGCCCCAAAGGAAATATCGCGCACATAAGAAAGCCACAAGGTGCCTAGCGCATACGCACAGAGGGAACCGAGCAGCAGACCCACCCCATGCCAGACCAGACGTTCTGTTTTTTCAATAAATAGTCCGGCCACCAGCACCATAGGCAAGTACCCGACCAAATACCCTC
>DUUG01000209.1 GCA_012841675.1 Clostridiales bacterium | reverse complement strand
TCAAGAAGAAACGTCCGAACGCTTGCATACTGCGCCATAATGGAGGCGGCATTAGAGATTTCATCGGTGCGGATCCGGTCAGACATATCCCGGTCATTTAGTAGGGTCTGTTGTCCGCTGGGACGAGGGACAAGGGCGATGTTCATAGACGGGAGCACGGCTGTGACGGCATTTTCATCTAGCGGGTCTATGCCTTGTTCCAGAACGCCAAGGGCAGCCGCACGGTAGAGTGCCCCCGTATCTACATAAAAGAAACCGAGTTCCTTTGCTACCTCGCGGGCTATGGTGCTTTTCCCGGCCCCGGATGGGCCGTCGATAGTGATATGGATGATTTGGTTCATTTGGAATGCTCCTTTTCTTTTCCTAGGCTAGAGAGTTGCGGCAATCGTTGACGAAGCACTAATACCGGCAACATATCCGGTGGAAAAAGCAATCTGGAGATTGAATCCACCGGTATAACCGTCAAGGTCGAGCACCTCGCCGGCAAAATAGAGCCCCGGCATAAGCTTGGATTCCATATTTCTGGGATTTACCTCATTGAGAGATACCCCGCCGGCGGTGACAACCGCTTCCTCAATCGGCCCTAATCGGAGGTTTCGAATCCAAAATCCCTTTAAAACAGTCAAGAATGCCCGACGTTGGGCCTTAGTCACCTCTGCGCCCTTGTCTTCGGGCGGAAGACCGCCCTGCTCCAGCACAGGATGGATGAGTGACTGCGGCAATAATCGCCCGGCAATGGTTTTTAAGGTTTGCAGGCGCCCCTCAGCCAGCTCACGGAGCAGCCGCTCGTCCAGCGTTTTTTCGGAAAGGGCAGGCTTTAAGTCAAGTTTTAACGCATAATCTGCCTCTTTTTGGCGCATATGGGCACTGGCGCTTAAAATGGTCGGGCCGGAAACGCCCGTGTGGGTAAACAAAAGCTCTCCAAAATCTGTGAAGATTTGCTTTCCGTTTTCAAAAAGAGTGACAGCGGTGTTTTTCAATGTCAGCCCCGCACACAAAGCGCAAAAGGCATCCGTTGAGGTCAGCGCCACAAGAGAAGCCCTAGGCGGGACAATGGTGTGGCCGGCGGATTGGGCCAGCTTATATCCGTCGCCGTTGCTGCCGGTGATGGGATACGAAAGTCCGCCGGTGGCTATGATGACTGCCTGGGCGGCAAATTTTTGCCCGTCGATGACAGCGCCGGCACAGCGGCCGTTTTCAAACAAAAGTGCCTCGGCTCGGCCGGAACAAAAAGTAGTCTGTTCCGTCAAAGCAAAACGACGCATGGCACCGACAATGTCCATGGCCTTGTCAGAGGCGGGAAAGACACGCCGGCCGCGCTCTACCTTTAATGGCACGCCCAACTCTTCAAAGAATGCCATGGTATCCTGCGGTGAAAACTGGCGGAGAGCGGAATATAGAAACTTTCCGTTTTGAGGAAGATTTTTTAAAAAGGTCTGGATATCGCAGTCGTTGGTCACATTACAGCGGCCCTTGCCGGTCAAAGCAAGTTTTCGACCGCATCGGTCATTTTTATCTACCAGAAGCACCTTTGCTCCGGAACGTACGGCATGTCCGGCGGCCATCATGCCTGCCGGCCCGCCGCCAATGATAATTACATCAAAAATCCGGCTCATTCTCCCTCCGGTTGTTCGTAGATTTGATATTCTGCCCATAGTGTTTCCAAACGGTTCAGTGCTTCATACGTCTGCGCCCGACGCCTAAGACCGCAGGCAACAATCAGCGCGTTGATGACGCTTAAGGGCGCGACCAAAGAGTCGGCAAAAGACGCCATGTCGCTTCCGGCAAAGAGAGCAAGGTCTGCATGGGCAGTAAGGGGAGAGCGCGGCCCGTCGGTTATGGCAATGGTATCTGCCCCTTGGGTCTTGGCGTAGGCCAAGGATTGAATGGTTCGCCTTGAATAGCGGGGAAAACTGATGCCGACCACGGCATCTCCTTTTTTCACGCGGAGAATATGCTCGAATATTTCGCCAATTCCGTCGGTTTGCACCAGACGCACATCCTCAAAAATCAAATTGAAGTAAAAGCTCATAAAAGAAGCAAGGGAAGCCGAAGAACGCGCGCCCAGAATATAAATGCGGTTGGCCGAAAGCAAGGTTTCCACCACGGCGTCGAAATCCTTTTTGGAAATTTCTTCTAATGTAGTCTGGATTTTTTCCGCGTCTTTGGTCAGCACCGAGCGCAAAACGTCGTTCTGGTCCAACCGGTCGTCAGAAACCTCAATCCGCTGCACAGCGGTCAGCTTGCTTAAAATCAGCTCCTGCATGGCCCGTTGCAGCATGGGGTATCCTTCATATCCCAGCACAACGGCAAAACGGACTACCGTCGATTCGCTTACTCCCGCCATTTCCCCCAGCTTCTCAGCCGTCATAAAAGCGGCTTTGTCGTAGTGGGTAGTAATGTATTGGGCAATACGCTGGTGTCCTTTGGAAAAGGTAGACGAATATTTTTGAATCCGGCTGATAAGTCCAGATTTATCCATGGTATTGACTCCTTTATTCGGCGTTGAACGAGCGTAAAAACCTGGAAAGGTCTTGGTCGGCCCTGATAGCAATTAACCAGTCGGAGTCATCCGACATAAAAAGAGGCGTAATGTATTTGGAGTTTACTGCCCCGGCAATGGCCGGCTCCAGTTCGGTCTGGTCGGCAATCCGGTTGGAAATCACATGGTTCCGGAGCAGTCTACTGTCTAAAGACAGGGCTTCTCCGTATACATCCGGCCAATTCTGATTGTTTATGCGGCTGGCCCATGCGTTAAACACCGTAACGGTTTTATCCAAATTGTCGTTTGCGGCAATGCAATACCCCTTATAGCCCGGCGCAAGGGACGAGCTGGCCACGCCGCTGTTTTGGCGGGGCAGGGGCAGTATCCCGGTGTCGAAAGACTGGTTTAAAACCTCGGGATGGGCCAGCAAGGTCTGGGAAGACAGCCATAAAAAGGCAATATGCCCCTTGGTAAATTCGTCTAAAGCTTCGTCGAGGGTACCGGAAAAGTGCGAAGGGGATTGAAGGGTTGTGCGAAGAAAAGTGGCACAGGGCATAACCTGATTGTCTTTGACAAAGGTGTGCCATTGGCCTGCCTTGCTCTGCATCACCGGCAGGCGGCCGTTCATTGCCAGAATGGATAAAGGCGTTTCAACGGCCTGCACCCACCGGGATGGAAGGGAGGACATGGCCTTTGCAAGCTGATTATAGTATTCCCATGTCCATTTTCCCGTTTCCGCCATGTTTTCCAGCTGAGACGCGCCAATAGATTCCATAAGATCGCGGTTGTAAACCAGTAAAGTGCCAAAAGAGGGCAAATCTGCTTGGGAAGCAACCTGCACAGACCATTGGCGCCCCTTCCAGAGCATTTGCTCGGAAAGACCATGGTGCCAATTTCTGTCATCGGCAGGGTTAAAACCGGCCACAGCCAAGCTGGCATGGTCCAAAGGCAAAATATACCCGGTCGAGGCGGCCCTTGTAATTTCCGAGGCGGATAAACCTAACACATCCGGCGGTGTTTCCCCGGCGGCAAAGGATGGCAAAACGCTTTCCAAGCCGGAGATGGTTACTAAGCTCAACATGACGTTATGCGTTTGGGCAATTTCTCGGTAGGTGGACCAGAGATAATCGTCCCATGCAGTATTGTCCCCTTTGGGCAGGTAAGAAGAGACCCAGGGCGCCCGAAGTCGCCATACATCTCCGTTGAAATCGGCCGGCTTGTCCGAGTTGCCATTGCCCACAGACGGATGCAGGCTCTCCCTCTGTGTGACAGTAGTGGTTTGCACAGAGGGGGCGAGCGGCGTCATTTTGCACGCGGAAACAAGCAGCAAAAGAAAAACGGAGGGCAAAAGCAGACACGCAGATGTTCGCCTCATGGTTCTCTTCCCTTCAAATATCCTTTTTGGGCGCAACCCCTTATTATTTGGGTGCGGCAGCCCTTTTAAAACGGATGGTAAATTCTGTGCCAACGGAGAGATTGCTTTGCAAAGAAAGCTCCCCTCTATAGCGGGCAACAATGTGCTTTACAATAGAAAGTCCAAGCCCCGTGCCGCCAATGCTGCGGCTTCGGCCCTTGTTGACGCGATAAAACCGCTCAAACACCCGGGGCAAATCCTGGGCCGGAATGCCTATCCCTGTGTCTTTGACAATTAAAACGGCGTCGTCATTCTCCGGATAGACAATCAAATCTACGCGGCCGCCTTCGATATTGTATTTTACCGCGTTGTCCAGCAGATTGAGAATGAGTTGCCAAATGTCGTCGCGCTGTGCGTCTATATACGTATCCTTCGCATCTACATGGATGGTGACGTTTTTCTTTTCGGCTTCTGTGGCCAAAACAGCTGCCGCTTCGACGCTGACCTGCTGGAGGTTTAACAGCACAGGCGCCGGCGCATCCCGCTTTTCCTCCAG
>DUUG01000208.1 GCA_012841675.1 Clostridiales bacterium | reverse complement strand
CCAGCGCCGCTGCCGCTTGGCGGCAGCGGCGTTTTTTAGATACAATCTCCTTTTATTGAAACTAACTTAGGAGTGATTTCATGGCAGAAACTATTTATGATTTAATAATCATCGGAGGCGGCAGCGCAGGGCTTGCCGCCGGCATCTATGCAGGCCGTGCCAAGCTAAAAACGCTGATACTGGACAAGGCCAACCCCGGCGGCCAGATTGCCAATACGGCCGACGTGGTCAACTATCCTGCCATCCGCCGGATCAGCGGCCCCAACCTGGTCAAAGAAATGCACAAACACGCCTTAGATTTCAAGGTCCACTTTGGCACTGCTCATATTGAGCGCGTGGAGCTGGACGGCGAGTTGAAACGGCTATATGCGCCGGAGGGAACTTTTGTGGCCCGTTCTGTCATTATCGCGACAGGGGCCGAGCCGCGCCGCATTGGTTTTCCCGGCGAACGCGAGTTTACAGGCAGAGGGATTGCCTACTGCGCCACGTGTGACGGCGAATTTTTCTCCGGATTGGATATTTTCGTCATCGGCGGCGGCTATGCCGCGGCGGAGGAGGCCGTGTATCTGACTCGTTTCGGCACTTCGGTCACCATTGTCGTAAGAGAACCGGACTTTACCTGTGCCAAAACCGTAGCCGACCAAGCCCGCAATCACCCGAAAATCAAAGTGCTTTACAACACTGAAGTGGTAAAGGTGGAGGGTGACGACCTAATGCGCAAGGCGGTGTTGCGGAACAATGAAACGGGCGAAACTATAACCTACGAAGCAGGGGAAAAAGGCACGTTTGGCATGTTCGTGTTCGCCGGATATGAGCCTGCCACAAAGATGTTTCAAGGCTTGGTGGATATGGACCCACAGGGCTATATTTTGACCGATGACGCCATGCGCACGAATATCCCCGGCGTATTTGCGGCAGGCGACCTGCGGCCGAAGATTTTGCGCCAAATTGTTACGGCCGTGGCAGACGGCGCTATTGCAGCTACCTCTGCCGAGCGGTACGTAGCACAGGAAAAAGAGCGGTTGGGTATTCCCATGCACGAGGAAGAGGAAACGGAGGCACCGGCGCCTGCCCCTGCGGCGGAAGCGGCTACCCCCGCTGCGGAAGCTTCTAATGCCACTCCAGCTCAGGATGGACAGTTTATCAACGCCGTTATGCGCGAACAGCTTTCTACCATATTTGGAAAACTAAAAAAAGATCTAACACTTCTAACCGTTGTCGACCCCACCAATGCCAAATCCGCCGAATTGCTTGCCTTTTTAAAGGAAGTCGAACCCCTTAGTCCCCGCATTCACCTGCAGGTGCTGCAAAAGGGACAAGATCCGGCGGCAGAAGAGAAAATTTATCTGGAGCGTTTCCCCAGTGTGGCGTTACTGGACGATACGGGCGCTTATACCGGCGTTACCTTTAGCGGTATTCCGGGCGGACATGAGATGAACTCCTTTGTTCTGGCTCTCTACCATTACGGAGCCGACGACAAGCTGACGCCGGAGCAGATTGCTAAAATCCAATCCATTAAAAAGCCCCTCCATCTGGCCGTGTGCGTGTCGCTCACATGCCACCTTTGCCCAGAGGTGGTCAGCGCGGCCCAATCCATTGCTTTGAAAAACCCGCTAGTTCGAGCGGAAATGATCGACCTTGGTTTATTCCCTGAGATTCGGCAAAGGCATAAGGTGATGAGCGTGCCTGTCATGCTGATTAACAATGGGGAAAAAATTGTATTTGGGGCAAAAAGTATGGACCAAATATTAGATATTCTCACCGCCATGTAAAAATAAAAATCCTGCCCATGGGCAGGATTTTTATTTTTTATCTGCAAAAACAGATAAAATTTTCACAAAGCAATGTCGTATAATTATAAAATATAACATTATACAAAAAAATAAGAAAAAAAAAAGATAACATTATTAACACTTGACAACATAATCTTCATATGGTAAGATACGGTTAATCCAATAAGGAAGGTGAGAAAAATGAAGAGAACCTGGCGTATCATGGCATTGCTCCTGGTAGTTTTCATGACCTTGGCGTTACTGAACGGATGTAAAGATGGAAAAGATCCAAAAGAAACAACGGCCCGGGAAGCCCGTACGTTCGGAGGCAGAACCTTTACCATTGCCTCTAACTGGGCAGACGGTATCTGGCGTGCATTCCCCGAGCAATCTGCCGAGCAGGCGGAAAAACAAGCAATTTACGATCAAATGGAACGGGATCTGGACATTAAGATCGAAATACTTGATGGGGTACATGCAGCAGAAGATATCATTCCTTCTTTAATCGCAGGCGATATCCCTTCCGATGTAGTGGACTTTAAAATTCATGGCTGGATGCCTCTTGCAGTGCAAGGGCTGATTGTACCATATGACGATCCGCGGCTGGTGGCCGGCGGGCTGGATGTGGAAGATCCCGCAGTGTTTTTCCAGCCGTTTACCAAAGCGCAAAACTGGAATGGCAAAATTTACGGTGCCATGTGGAACGGCAAGCACTTTGTTGCGGAATTTGGATGGTGCATCTATTTTAATAAAAAGCTGGTGGCAGACGCCGGCGTTTCCGACCTGTATCAGGTTGTGCGGGACGGCAAGTGGGACTGGAACTTCTTTAGAGATCTGGCAATCAAAACTACAAAAGACTATGATGGCGACGGAAAGATCGACGTGTATGGTGTAGGTACCTTTGGATACGGCTCTGAACTCTTTACCAATCCTGGTGCGGAAATTATCCGGAACGAAAACGGAAAAATGAAGGTGGTCCTCAGTGAGCCGGCGGCGTTAGACGCACTGGAATTCACCAGACAGTTTGCTTTCCTCGACAAAGTGCGCCATCCCGACGGGTATGGCGATGTCCACCGTCAGTTTACGGATGGCAAGGTGGCTATGGTCTGGGGTGAACAGTGGAATACCCACGGAGATGACATGCAATTTAAGACAACGGACGTGGACTATGGTTTGGTTCCCATGCCGAAGGCACCTGGCGCTGACTATTATGTAAACGTTTTGGGCGGTGTGCATAGTGTATCGATTTATGCGGGCCATTCTGATGAGGATCTCAAAGATGTTGCCTATATCCTATCTGAAATGGGCAGGCGCTTTACAAGCGACGACTGGCAGGAGTCCTATTTGGAAAGCGACTTGCGCGGCGACCAGGAAGCCCTGGAAATGGTTCTCGACTATATCTGGCCTCACACGGTGACAGACTATGTTTGGTCCAGCGTACCGATTTTGGAATTCTTCCGCAATAATATTTACCTTCCCATGACGGAAGGCGAGGGGACGGCCATTCAGCTGGTAGAGAAATACGAGGCCGAGCTACAGGCAGAGGTGGATGCCCTGTTCCGTCAATAATATTGTTCACAATCTCCTCCAAAAAGCCCGT
>DUUG01000207.1 GCA_012841675.1 Clostridiales bacterium | reverse complement strand
TGGACCAGATTGCTTCCTACGCTTTAGCGGTAAATACCCATCTGAGCTCATATCTTCTGCCGCTGGGCATTGAGCTTATTGATTTTAAGCTGGAATTTGGCAAAACACAAGGCGGGAAACTTGTCTTAGCAGACGAAATCTCCCCCGATACCTGCCGGTTTTGGGATTCTAAAACGGGGGAAAAGCTCGACAAAGACCGTTTCCGTCGGGACATGGGCCAAGTGGAAGAAGCGTATCAGGAAATTTTGCGTCGGTTAATGGGAGCATAAGGAGATTTTGGCATGAAAAAGGTCAGGGAAGAGTGCGGCGTGTTCGGGATATGGGGTGCCAAAAAGAAAGATGCGGCGCGTCTTACCTACTACGCCTTGTTTGCCCTGCAGCATAGGGGGCAGGAATCCTGCGGGATTGCCGTTTGTAAAACGGCCGAAAAAGGCGAAAAACTCAAATCCCACCGGGCGGTCGGACTTGTACCGGAGGTGTTTACGGCAGAACAGCTTGAAAAGCTGGGAAACGCCCAATGCGCCGTGGGGCACGTACGGTATTCCGCTGCCGGAAGCGGCGATGTGGAATACGCACAGCCGTTGGTGGTGCGGCATATGCAGGGCTCTATGGCTGTGGCCCACAACGGGAACATCGCAAACGCTAGGGCCTTGCGCCGGCATTTTGAAGAAAACGGCGGTATTTTTCACGGAACAAGCGATGCGGAAGTCATATCCTACGCCGTTATACAGGCCCGAAGGGAAGCAGGGACTTTAGAGCGGGCAGTAGAGCAGGCTATGTATAAGCTGGAAAGGGCTTATTCTCTTGTAATTTTGTCGCCGGAGAAGCTTATTGCCGTAAGAGATCCCAACGGTTTTCGGCCTCTCTGCATGGGGAAGATGGCCGACGGGGCTGTGGTGTTTGCGTCGGAAAGCTGCGCTTTGGACAGCGTTGGGGCAGAGTTTATCAGGGATGTAAAGCCCGGCGAAATTGTGGTTGCTTCAGACGAGGGAATAACTTCCATCGAAACCCATTGCGGCGGCAAGGGAACCCTCTGTGTGTTTGAATTTGTCTACTTTGCGCGGCCCGACAGCGTCATCGAAGACGCCAGCGTCCATGAAGCAAGACAGCGGGCCGGGGCATATTTGGCCCTAGAGCATCCTATTCAGGCGGACGTGGTCATTGGCGTGCCGGATTCGGGCTTGGATGCGGCATTGGGCTATGCCCGTCAGTCCGGGATTCCGTATGGAGTTGGGTTTATCAAAAACCGGTATATTGGCCGAAGCTTTATTCAACCGACGGAAAACCAGCGCAAAGACACGGTGCAGATTAAGCTAAGCGTTATCAAATCCGTGGTGGACGGGAAACGCGTGATTATTATTGACGATTCCATTGTGCGCGGTACGACAAGCGCGCGGATTGTGCGGCTATTGCGGGAGGCCGGGGCCAAATCGGTACATTTGCTGGTTTCCTCTCCGCCGTTTCGGTATCCCTGTTATTTCGGCACCGACATTGACAGCCGGGAACACTTAATCGCCCACCGCCTTTCCTCCGAGGAGGAAATTGCAAAGGAAATCGGCGTTGACAGCTTAGGCTATTTAAGCGTCGATAATGTGGTTAAGATTGCCAAGAATGCCAATTGCGGTTTTTGCAGCGGATGTTTCACCGGGGAGTATCCGATCCCCGTTTTGCAGGAGACAGAAAGATAAATTTTAGGGAGGGGGCTACACCAAATGAGCGGAACCAATCAAAGCTACGCCGCGGCAGGGGTAGACGTGACGGCCGGCTATAAAGCAGTGGAGTTGATGAAGTCACACATTGCTCGAACCCATATTCCCGGCGTTGTTTCGGGAATAGGCGGTTTTTCCGGGCTTTTTGCGCCGAATTTGTCGGGCATTTCCCGCCCGGTGCTGGTCAGCGGCGCAGACGGTGTCGGCACAAAGCTGCGTTTGGCCTTTTGGATGGATCGGCACAACACGGTGGGGACGGACTGTGTGGCCATGTGCGTCAACGATGTTGTATGCTGCGGAGCGAAGCCCATATTCTTTTTGGATTATATTGCTTTAGGCAAAAATGTTCCCGAACGGGTGGCGGAAATTGTTTCCGGCGTGGCGGAAGGGTGTGTGCAGAGCGGATGCGCGCTTCTAGGCGGCGAGACGGCGGAAATGCCCGGGTTTTACAAGGAAGATGAATACGATTTGGCCGGTTTCGCAGTGGGGTTAGGGGATTTGGACAAAATGCCCGACAGAGAGCAAATTGGCGAAGGGGACGTTTTAATCGGCCTGCCTTCCTCCGGCGTGCATTCCAACGGGTTTTCCCTTGTTCGGAAGATTTTCGGGAACGAAGGGCAGCGTTATCATACATATAGCGACGAACTGGGGACCACCTTGGGCGAAACTCTTTTAACGCCGAC
>DUUG01000206.1 GCA_012841675.1 Clostridiales bacterium | reverse complement strand
TCGGGGAAAACCAGTTTGAAAGACTGTTGATAGCCGCTGTAACGTATGCTCCTGATTTCAAATCAAGAATTTACAATAGGAACTATTGCGGATAATCATTTAAATTTATTTTCAACAAGAACAATCAAAATTGTCCGGCGAAATCGCTTTTTTCAGCAATTTGAGAAAAAGAGGTTTTCAGAGCGGACTCATCATTGTTTTATTAAAATATAAGAAGAGAGCTGCCACTTGTGATGGGATATTTCTCGCGTTACTCCCACATCCTATTTATCTCCTTCACTGTCTCTTCCACCAACTTATGTCCCCCTTCGGCACCGACCAAATATTTATCGGCACTATATCCTCCCCCCTTCTCAGCTCGCTCAGTAGGCAGGTATCCACTATGATGGCACGACAGTTGAACCAAGAAGGTTAGTATCGCTTTACTTTGTGCTTTCATTAAGACTCCAAAATCTATGAAAAGCTCAAAAGGGTTCGTAGCGATAGCAATGTCACCAAGTCTCAATACATGTAATTCGGCCGGATCAACATGGTCAACCATATAGAATGGAGTAGCAGGAGGATCTTTTACAGGTAGTTCCACGTTAACCACCTTGTGCATAAAAGCCGGGCGATAGTCGATACTGTCTTTGACCCACGGCATAACTTCATCCACTGCATTTGTTAGCCTATTAGCCAGTTCCCGTCTGAAAGTCAAACCTTTTCTTTTGAGCATCTCATTTTCAGCCCTTCGATACGTGTATTCATGCGCTATGGGAGTGATATCACCGGCGGCTCCCACCTGCACGAAGACAAAAACATCTTTTCCATACTTCTTTTGAATATTTTCTCTAACATCATGATAGAAATCTGCAGATATGTTTTTCCCTGCCCCCCCTGCCTGTGCCGTTGCCACCGTGTTAATCACGATACCTGTAAGTTTCTCGTTCTTATCCCAGAAAAACAGAAACTGCGCGCGATCGTCATGAGTCCCTTCATAATGGGAAAAGCCGGCATCATTCACTCCATACATCCGTGCAGTGCTGTCAAATTGCACGGTTCTCCTGTTATGTGCCAATACCGCATTCCCTAATCCCCATGAATAACCACCCTCTTGCCTGTTTCTCCATGCTTTAATAACTGCATCAGATATTTGTTTGATCATGAATTCTTCGTATTCTGAAGGCCTCATTACCCCGGGATCGCCGCTCACATCATACAGACCAAAAAATTCCCCATCAATCACACCCGGTCCCGCATGCGTATGTGTGGCATTTAGGAATAGTTTGGAAGAATCAAAATCAGACAATTTCGTTTTGATGATATTTTGCAATTTTTGCTGCGTCTGTCGCCGAATAAACAACAAATCGCAAGATACCATGATTGCCTGTTCTTTGACACCGTTATTATTGGTTTCAAGGGCTAAAACAACGGCTTTAAGAGGATCCAATACCGATTCAGACACTGATTTACTTAAGTTGCCTGTCAATGCCACCGGTTTCCTTGGGGTGATATCTATAGAGCTCCATCCCACGAAAAGCTCTCCGTTGTTGTTAAATTGGGGTGAATTTGCATACAAGGCATCATTCTCTGCCAGCAAAACAGAGGATATGCCAGCTATAACGCCAGTCGCTGCCGTTTTTTTTAAAAAACTTCTCCTGCTTATCATGTT
>DUUG01000016.1 GCA_012841675.1 Clostridiales bacterium | reverse complement strand
TCGTCGTATTTGAGATTCATGCTTTTCCCTCCTTACCTGCCGCAAGGCGCACGGGAATGCCCCGTTCGTTTAGATACTGCTTCAACTCTGGAATGGTCACAAGCCGCTCGTGGAAGATGCCTGCGGCAAGCCCTGCGTCAATGGAAGGCACCTTTTCAAACAGCTGGGCAAAGTGTTCGGCTTTGCCTGCGCCGCCGCTTGCCACAATGGGCACCGAAACACGGCTTGCTACCGCTTCCAGCAGCGGCAGGTCAAACCCTTGCCGTACGCCGTCTGTGTCAATGCTGTTGATAACCAGCTCGCCGGCACCTAGTGTCACGCCGCGCGCGGCCCATTCCAGCGCGTCAAGCCCCGTGTCCTCCCGGCCGCCCTTGGCAAACACCCGGTACTGACCGTCTACCCGCTTAACGTCCATACTCAGCACCACGCACTGGTTGCCATATTTTTGCGCCGCCTTTTCAATCAGAGAAGGATCTTTCAGCGCACCGGAGTTGACGCTTACCTTGTCCGCACCGCATTTTAACACCCGGTCAAAATCGGACAGTTCGTTAATCCCGCCGCCGACAGTAAGCGGAATAAACACCTCAGAGGCAACTTTCTGCAAAACGTCCGTAAACAAAGCGCGGCCTTCGAAGCTGGCTGTAATATCGTAAAAAACAAGCTCGTCGGCACCGCTTTCGTTGTAAAACCGGGCCATTTCCACCGGATCGGCCACGTCTTTTATGCCCTCGAACTTGACGCCCTTGACCACCCGGCCGTTCCGCACATCTAAACAGGGAATAATCCGCTTGGTAATCATACCGTTTCCTCCTTAAAGCGGGCAAACAGCGTTTTCGGATCCATATGCCCTGTGTAAAGCGCCTTGCCCACAATGGCGCCGTAAATGCCCATTGCAGAAAGCTTATAAAGCTCATCCATGCCCGTAATGCCGCCGCTTGCAATGATGTTGAGTTCTTTGATTTCGGACAAGCGGGCATACGCTTCCAAGTTGGTGCCGGAGAGAAGGCCGTCTTTGGAAATATCGGTGTAGATAATTGTCCGGATGCCCCTATCGGCCAGCCTTTCACAAAGGGTGAAGCTGTCCTCTCCCGAGGTTTCCAGCCACCCATCGGTTGCGGCCTTGCCGTTTCGGGCATCCACGCCCACAGCAATGGCATCGGCACCGTAGGCCTTGACCATTTCCACGGCAAACGCCGGATTTTGAATGGCCGCCGTACCCAGGATAACTCGGTTAACGCCCATAGAGAGAAACTCATCAACGCGCGCTCTCGTTCGAAGGCCACCGCCCACCTGTACGAAAAGCCCCGGCACTTGTAAAATCGCTTGTATGACCGGCTTGTTGACGGGGTTTCCGCTTTTGGCCCCGTCTAAATCTACCAAATGGAGGTTGCTTGCCCCCTGTGCGCGAAACTGTTTGGCCACCTCCGCCGGATTGTCACCGTAGACCGTCATCTGATTGTAATCGCCCTGAACAAGCCGGACGGCCTGCCCGTTTCTAAGATCAATTGCAGGATATATGCGCAAGATTACACCTCCACTTTGCCACCAAGCTTTGCAAAATTCTTCAAAATGCGAAGCCCAACTTCGCCGCTTTTTTCCGGATGAAACTGACAGCCATAGACATTGCCCACCCCCACCACGCCGGGCACCATGACACCGTATTCGCTTTCGGCAAGGATTGCCTCAGAATCGGTTTTGGCATAGTAGCTGTGAACGTAGTAGACAAACTCGCCCTCTAGTTGAGAGCTTGCCAGCGGGGTTTCTTTACGAATCTGCAAGCTATTCCACCCAATATGGGGCAGGCGCAACGGGGTCGGCAAATCTTTTTCCATGGGTGCCACCACACCGGGCAGCAGGCCCAGTCCCTTGTGCTTGCCGTATTCCAAGCCCGTTTCAAATAAAAGCTGCATGCCAAGGCAAATGCCAAGCAGGGGCTTGCCCTTTGCTGCCGCTTCTAATACGGCGGCATCCAGCCCCAAGGCGGAGAGCTTCCTTGCGGCATCGCCGAAGGCGCCCACGCCGGGCAAAATCACATGGCTGGCCTTGATAATTTCCTCTGCCTTGCTTGTAATTTGGGAAGGCAGGCCTAAATATGTAAGAGAGCCCTGTAAAGAGAAAAGGTTTCCAACCCCATAGTCCACAATGGCTATCATACATTACAGGGTTCCCTTTGTGCTAGGGATCTCATTGGCAAACCGCTCATTTTTCTCCACTGCCATAGCAAGAGCGCGGCCAAGCGCCTTAAAACAGGCTTCCAGAATATGGTGGCTGTTCTCGCCGGAGAGAAGCCGAAAATGCAGCGTAATCTGCGCACTCCTTGCAAAGGCAAGCATAAATTCCTTTAAAATCTCCGTATCAAAATCGCCCACCTTGGCCGTCGGAATCGGCACGTCGAACACCAGAAGCCCGCGCCCGGAAAGATCCACCGCACAGAGAACGAGTGCCTCATCCATGGGCAGCAGCATACTTCCATACCGCACAATCCCTTTTTTGTCGCCTAGTGCCTTCACAAGCGCTTCGCCCAGGGCAATACCTACATCCTCTGTCGTGTGGTGATAATCTACATGGCTGTCCCCTTGGCAGGAAACGGTTAAATCAAAATGACCGTGTCTGGCAAACAAGTCAAGCATATGGTCCAGAAAACCGCATCCGGTGTGATTGTCGTAGACCCCGGTTCCGTCCAGGGTCAGGCGGAGGTCAATGTCCGTTTCCGTTGTTTTTCTGGTAATGTGGGCCTTTCTCATGGGATCAGCTCCTTTTCAAGGTTGTAAAATATCGGCCAGGGCCGACAAAAGCGCGTTGGTTTCTTCATCGGTTCCGACGGTAATCCGAAGGAATTTATCTATCCGCGGTTTGGCAAAATGCCGCACCAAAATATTGCGGGATCTTAGCTTTGCCAGCAAGGAAGCACCGGATTCGGCTTCGTGGGCGGCGAAGACAAAGTTTGCCTGGCTGTCTAAAACGGTAAAGCCCAGCGAAACAAGCCCCGCGGAAAGCCTTGCCCGGGTGGCCTTGATTTTCGCAATACAGCTTTGAAAATACGCTGCATCAGCAAAAGAAGCCTCGCCGGCCAAAAGCGTCAACCGGTTCACGTTGTAGGGGTTAAAGGAAAAGCGCACCTTCTGCAAATCGGCGATTACATCTTCGTGGCTGATGGCATACCCGAGCCTCGCCCCCGCCAAAGACCGGCTTTTGGAGCAGGTTCGCACTATCAAAAGGTTATCATACTTTGGCAAAAGGGGCAAAGCCGAGCAGTTTTCTCCAAAATCGGCATACGCTTCGTCCACAAGCACCAAATGCCCTGGATTTGCCTGAAGGATTTCCTCAATCTGCGAAAGGGTTAGGGCAAGCCCTGTGGGGGCGTTGGGATTGGCAATGACCACGTTTCCGCCCTTGTAATCAGACGGGTCAATGGTAAAATCTGCCCGCAAAGGCACAATTTCCGGAGTAAGACTGAACAAATCCGCATACACACTGTAAAACCCGTACGTAATGTCCGGGAACATGAGCTTTTCCTTCGGGTCAAAAAAGGCGGCAAAAGCAAAGGCAAGAATTTCGTCGCTTCCGTTGCCCACAATGACCTGTTTTTGCGTTACCCCGTAATAGGCGGCAATGGCCGCCGTCAAAGAAGACGCCTCCGGGTCGGAATACAGGCGAAGTTTTTCCACTTCTGCCCGGTTTATAACGTCTAAAACGCCCGGGGCAGGCGGGTACGGGTTTTCGTTGGTGTTCAGTTTAATAAGTCCCGGCACTTTCGGCTGCTCGCCGGGGGTGTAAGGCAAAATCCTTTCCAGACGCGGGTTTAAAAAGCGGCTCATACCTCTCTCCCCTTTTGGAAGCGGATGGCGGCACTTTTCCCGTGGGCGTACAGCCCTTCCGTTTCCGCCATAGCTTCAATGTGTGGCAGAGCGTCATGAAGTGCTTCTTTGGTGTAGTAGAGAAAGCTGCTTTTCTTCGTAAAGTCGTCTAGGGAAAGAGGGCTGGAAAATCGTGCCGTGCCGTTGGTTGGGAGGGTGTGGTTGGTTCCCGCGAAGTAATCGCCCAACGCTTCCGGCGTGTATCTTCCTAAAAACACGCTACCGGCGTTTTTTACCAATGGCAAAAGGGCAAAGGAATCGTCAACGCAAAGCTCTAAATGCTCAGGCGCGATTTGATTGGCAAGGGCAAGCCCTTCCGTTTTTAAATCACGCACAAGCAGAATCCGCCCGTTGGTTTCAATGCTTTCCCGCGCAATTTCCTCACGGGGCAAAAGGGCAAGCTGTGCTTCGATCTCCTGCACAACAGCTTCAGCAAAGGCCCTACTGTCCGTTATCAGCAAGGAAGCGGCCATGCGGTCATGCTCTGCTTGGGACAAAAGGTCTGCCGCAATTACGGCAGGGTCGTTTTTGTCATCGGCTACCACCAAAATTTCGCTAGGCCCGGCGATCATGTCGATATCGACTATGCCGAACACCCGCCGTTTGGCAAGTGCCACATAGATGTTCCCCGGCCCGACAATTTTGTCCGCCCGAGGTACGGTTTCCGTGCCATAGGCAAGGGCCGCCACGGCCTGTGCCCCGCCCATTTTGTAAATTTCCGTAACGCCGGCAATTTTCGCCGCCGCCAACAAGGAAGGCGCAATGTTCCCATTGGCATCCGGCGGTGTTGCCATTATAATGCGCCGGCACCCTGCCAAAGCGGCAGTGATGGCGTTCATGAGCACCGTGCTCGGGTAGCTTGCCGTTCCGCCGGGCACATAAATGCCCACCGTATCTAGCGGCATTACGCACTGGCCTAGGATAATGCCTTCTTTCTCCGCAATGGTAAAGCCTTCTTTTTTTTGCCGCTTGTGATAATCGGCAATATTGGCCGCCGCTTTTTCCAAAGTTTCATACAGAGATGCCGGTACTGCCGCGGCCCCTGCCTCCCATTCTTCTTTTGTAAGCAAAAGTGAGGATAGCTCCGCTTTGTCGAACTTTTTTGTATAGGAAAGTACGGCCTTGTCGCCGTTTTCCCGAACATTTTTTAAAATCTCGTCTACGTCTTTTCCGTACTGCTCTCCCGTTTCCGCCTCCCGACTTGCCAGAAAGGCAGGAACATCCATTTGCGACGCTTCTACAATTTGGATCATCTGCCTTCCTCCTTTCGGGTAAGTCTATCGGTCATAGCCGCCGCTACGGCGGTGATTTGCTCGTTATGAAACAGAAAGCTCGTTTTGTTGGCAATGAGCCGGGCGCTGATGGGCATAAACTCGGTCAGCACGACGAGGTTGTTTTCCCGCAATGTGCTGCCGCTTTCGACAATGTCTACAATCACATCCGACAGCCCCACAATGGGCGCAATTTCAATGCTGCCCGACAGGTGAATAATCTCAATATCCCGGTTTTGGCGGGCGTAATACGCTTTTGCAATGTTGGCAAACTTGGTCGCAACCCGAAGGGTTCGCCCCTTGTCCTCCACAAAACCTCTCGGCGCGGCCACGGCCATCCGGCACTTGCCAAGCCCAAGATCGGCCAGCTCATACACATTGGGATGGGTTTCTTCCAGTATGTCCTTGCCCAAAATGCCAATGTCCGCCACGCCGTGTTCCACATAAATCCCTACATCGCTGGGCTTTACAAGCATATAGCGCACGTTGTTTTCCGGCGATTCAAAAATCAGCTTTCTGCCTGCATGGGCCATTTCGGGACAGGCATAGCCGATTTCCGCCAGCATCTCATACACCTGGTCACCAAGGCGTCCCTTGGGAAGCGCAATATTTAGCATTTTTCAGCGCCTCCTTCCAGCTTGATACGTTCGCCGTATGACAAATCCTCCGGCAAAGCAGTTCCCGCCCAGACAGAGCGACCCGATTCAGTAATTTCCTGCGTTACTTGGGCAAGCTTCGCCGGTGAAACCGTCGAAGGATCATATAAAACTGCTACATCTACGTCAAAGGGCATGGCAAAGCCGGGCAGGCGCGTCAATTCGTCCAGATACAATGCAAAGCCCATGCCGCCGCCTTCCTTGCGGAACCGTTTAATAAGCCGGTCATACTGCCCACCGGATAAAATTACATAGGGTACGCCTGCAATGTGCCCCGTCAGAGTCAGCCCGTTGTAATAGGCCGGGTCGGAAAGCGCCGTAAAATCCAGCACAACCCGGTCAGACTTTTGAAGAGCCGAAAGGGTTTCCGCCAAAACGGATAGGGCGGAAATAGCTTCCTCCATGGCTTCGTTTTGAACCAATTTCTTTGCTTTGGCAAGGGTTTCTTCCACAGGCCCGTATAGCTTGGGAAACTCGGCAAGCAATTCCGTATCCTTTTCGGATAAATTTAGCTTTCGGGCAATTTCGCATGCCGTATGGCTGCTTTTAGAGGAAAGAGCTTCTCTTAGAGAGGCTCTTTCTCTGGCGCCTATGGGCAGGCCGTCTAAAAACCCGTCTACAAAGCCGATATGGTTAATGGTCAGCAAAAAGGAGTCGTGAATGGTGGCAAGGCTTTCCCTTGCCAGCAGGACAATTTCCGCCGTCGTATGGTCTGTTACCTCTCCGACGAGTTCCAGACCGGCTTGGGAGATTTCTCGGTATCCTGTGCCGTCCTTGCCGGGGCGGTATACATTTTCAATGTAGTAAAGCCTTTTCGTTTGCCCTTTTGCCGCCGCGTCTTTGACAATGCTTAATGTGACGTCTGGTTTCAAGGCCATCAGGCGCCCGTCCAGGTCTGTAAAGGTGATGACATTTTCGCTGGTAAGAAAGCTTTTATGCTCGAGATATAACCTATATTCTTCAAATCTTCCCATGCGATACTTTTGATACCCGTGCTGTTCATACAGCCGGCGAAGCCGCAAAACGGCCTTTTCTTCCGGTCGAAGCATGGCAAAAAGCGCCTGTTGCACCCTGATAACCTCCTTTTAAAACATACAAAATTATGTATCAATAATCATAGCATATCTGTCGCTGCATTTCCATTGTAAATTTCAACAGATAATCGAAAAAATTACTATTTATATGTAAAAAAGGCAAACGGTTGTCCCCGCTTGCCTTTTCTTTTATTCTCGGATAATTTTTACGCCTTGTGGCGTGTCCGCCAAAGTAATGCCCATGGCCTTCAGCTGATCCCGTATGGCGTCTGCCTTGGCAAAATCCTTAGCGCGGCGGGCCGCCTGCCGCTGTTCTACCAGTGCTTCAATTTCCGCGTCCAACTCCGAAGCAGGTTCTACGGCTTTGCGAAGGGATAAGCCTAAAACACCGGAAAGCTCTTCCAGCATGGCCTTAGCTGCCAACAGGAACGAACCGGATACGACTTCCCCGGAAGACGTTACCGTGTTAATGTGGCGCACCAAATCGAAAATGGCGGCCAACCCGTCTGCC
>DUUG01000205.1 GCA_012841675.1 Clostridiales bacterium | reverse complement strand
GAGCCCTTTCGGGCGGCAAGGCCGGCGATCATACCGGCCAAAACGTCGCCGCTTCCGCCCCTTGCCATACCGGGATTGCCGCTTGTGTTGATGACGGTGCGTCCGTCCGGGGCCGCCGTAATGGTCTTGTGCCCCTTCATGACGAGTATGACTCCAAGGTCTGCGGCAATCTCTTTAGCAAGCGCAAGGCGTCTGGCGTAATCGGCGGGAACCGTTTGCCCTATGAGCCTGCTGAGTTCGCCGTCATGGGGGGTCAAAATCACCGGCTTCTGCTTTGCTTCTTCCTGTAATAAATCTATATGCGAGGCAAATGCATTTATACCATCCGCATCTAAGATAACCGGGCCTGCCGCCCCTTTAAGGACGGCTTTCGCCAGCGCGAAAGCGCCCTCGCTTCGCCCAATGCCGCAGCCGCACAAAACCACATCCGCCTCCTTAGCTTTCTGTGCCGCCGCTTCCATGGCAGAGCTGTCAAAATAACCGTCTTTGTCGGGCAAGGGGTACACCATTGCTTCCACCAGTTTCCCTGCCACAATGGGGTAGATAGCCGCAGGAACCCCCACAGACACAAGCCCGGCCCCTGTCCGAACGGTGGCCTGCGCCGATAAAAACGCCGCCCCGGTGTATCCCACCGCGCCGCAAAAAAGCGCAGCCTTCCCGTAATGCCCCTTGTGGCTCTCTTTTTCCCGCGGCGGCAAGGCCATGCGTACCAGAGCATCGTCCGCCGCTTGCAGCAGCCCCTTAGCCGGAATCCCCACGTCATAGACAAACAGACGGCCCGTATATTCGCACCCGGGATAAAACACCTGCCCGGGTTTTGCCGCCGTAAAGGAAATGGTTTCCTGGGCACGCACGGCAACGCCCAAAACGGCTCCGCTGTCGACGGAAAGACCGGACGCAATATCCGTCGCCACCACCGGCAGGCCGCTTTGGTTTACCTGTGTGATACAGTCGGCCAAGTTGCCGCTTACCGGTCTGGTAAGTCCCGTTCCGAGCAGGCAATCTACCAAAAGAGCCGGACGCTTCTTCAGTTGCTTGGAAAGCTCCTCCGGCGTAAGCGGAAGCATAGTACCGCCGACGGCTTCATACTGCGCTTTGAAATGCTTCACTTCCGGGCATAGCCCATCCAAAGGCGCCAAACAGCAGGTGGGCACCCCTTTTTGATGCAAAAAAGCGGCGGCGGCTAACCCGTCGCCGCCGTTTTTCCCTTTACCGCAGAGAAAAAGGTGCGTTTTATCGCTGTGATATTGTATCAGGTGGCCAGCTAAGGCTCTTCCGGCATTTTCCATCATCTGTAAAACGGATAGGTCTTTTTCCGCCGCCTGCTCCGCTTTCGTCAGTTCCGAACCCGTCAAAAGAAGCATGCATATCCTCCTATGGGCGCCAAGCTATAACCGTGGCTGTGGCGTAATCCTTGCTGTGGGAAATGGATACGGAAAAGGAATACGAAGAAAACCGCTTTGCCGTTTCGCCCCAAAGGCGCAAGGAAGGGCGGCCGCCCGGCTCGTGTACGATTTCCATTTCACGGCGCATAAGCAACCCCACCCCTTCGCCTACCGCCTTACAGAAGGCCTCACGGGCGCAATACAGCCCAGTCAGCGTCTGCGCTTCCCCGGCCCCCTTGCTTTTGGCATATGCCAACTCACTATCTGTAAACAGCCGATCTAGCCCCTTGCCTTCGAAAAGCCAACGGGCCACTCTTGCCACCTCTTCCAGATCGGTGCCCACGGAAATCTCCATTATCGCATCCCCTGTACGCGGCTGGGAATCTGGCGGCGTATGGCCTGGATAATCGTTTGATTGGGTTCAAATATCAGAAGGGTTTTGCCGCCTTCCCCCTGGTAAACCGCGAACCAGCGCTCTTTCGACAGCGGCGACGTGGAGGCATCGATTCGGCGCTGGAATTCTTGCTTTTCGAAGGCGCCGAAATATTCGGGCTTAACGGGAGCGAAAACCTCAAACTCGGTTACATCAATGGTCAATACGCTCTTCCGGCGTTCACGGGCGATGATTTTGTCCACATCCAGCTGCCCGTCGGTGTAAATATACTCATATTCGATTTCAAATTGCTTGTAAAGCCAAAATACGCCCACCAACACGCCGCCGATGATTAAGATGCTTAAAATCCCTGCCCAGATAATCCCCGCCGCCATAATGGCAATCCCCACAAGGGCAATGCCGAGCTTTTTCAAAGCATCCATAGGCTGCGGCAGTCGCCGCACCATATACTCAATATATCCCGTCTCCATAGTCAGCCGCCTTTCTTTTAACTGCTCTGAATAATTAATAGTTCGCCAGCACTTGCCGAAACAAATGCCGCTTCGCCTTGTATTTCGTTGCTTATGCCAATGGAACTTTCGCGGTGCAGGGTATAGTCTGACAAAGGGTATTTGGCACCTTTAATGGTTACATCGGTCACCGTTTTGTCCATGGCCTGCAGAGAAAAGTATTGAAACGCCGGATCGTTGGGAATCACCGCCTGAAAAGGCCCCTTTGCCCAGAAAATACGGTTTCCGTCCGATAAAACTAACCCCTGCGCGCCCTCCTGCTCTAAAAAAGCAAGAACGGACAACACCGAAAGAAAATGGTCTAAGCGGCCGCCGGTGCATCCAATCAGAAGAAACCGGCGAAAGTCCCTTCTTAGTCCCTCCCGGGCAGCGGCATAAAGATCCGTATCGTCCTTTTCGGCAGGAAGCCTTATGACGTTTTTTTCGGCGTCAAAAGAAAAATCTGCCAGGGAGTCCATATCCCCCATAAGGATGTCCGGTTCCAGTCCCAATTTTTTCGCCTTTTCGGCACCGCCGTCTGCCGCTATGAGAAAATGCGGCCGATGGGCATATGGAAGAAAGGCCGTTCCCTCATCCTCCGGCGACGCGCCCCAAATGACACAGGGCGGACCGTTGTGCCAAAAGGCTTCCGGCGAGCAGATTATTTCTTTTTGAGTTGCCATTGGCGAACATCCTTTAATCTCTCATACAGATCCGTGTAGCTTTCATGTCTGCTTGGGCTTATGCGCCCGTCTTTTAACGCCTGCAAAATGGCGCATCCCTCGTCGGATACATGGGTGCAGTCGTTGTATTTGCATTGGCCCAAAAAATCTCGGAATTCCACAAAACACCAAGGCAGCCGCTCTTTTTCGGTCATTTCCATTTCCACCGCATCGAAAGAGGAATATCCCGGCGTATCGGCCACATACCCTTGCCCAAATGGCAAAAGCTCTACATGGCGGGTGGTTTGCCTGCCCCGCCCGATTTTTTCACTGATTTCTCCCGTTCGGGCGGAAAAGCCAGGGATAAGGGCGTTTAAAAGGCTTGTTTTCCCAACGCCCGAATACCCCGTTAGAACTGTCAGCCCGTCGTCTATGGCTTCGGCCAAGTCAGAAAGCCCCTCCCCCGTTACCGCGCTGACCGCCATGGCCGGATAGCCAAGGGCATGGTACATTGCGGCTGTACTTTGGGCATCCTCAATGTCCGTCTTATTAAAGCAGATGACGGGGACAATATCGTGGTATTCGGCTAAAGTCGTCAGATAGTCCACCAAAGCCAGCGGCGTTACCGGCGGAGCCAGCGAGGCAACGATCAAAAGCCTATCCACATTGGCCACCGGCGGCCGAATTAAGCGGTTCCGCCTCGGCGCAACCTCTGAGATAACGCCATAGCCTTCCCCTGTGCCGTCGGACATGGCCGTTACAAAGTCGCCGGCTAAGGGATACTCCCCTTCTAACCGGAAACGTCCTCTGGCACGGCAAACAAGCTGCCCCTCTGGGGCGCTTACGACAAATTGGGCACCTGTTGCTTTGATAATTCTTCCTTGCATGGGCTCACTCCAAAGTAAGCGTTTGCGTTTTCCACTTGGAACCTTCAATGAAAACGTCTAGTGTAACCGTGCCGCGGCCTGTTACGGCAAGGCTTAGGCTTCCTTGGGATTTGGGCACAGTTTCGCGGTAAATCAGCCCGCCGTCCTGATAGATTTCCACCAGATATTCGGCCGGATATTCCACATCCTGCGGCAGAAGCGTCGTCCAGGACATGCTCACAGGAGGCAGCGTTTCCGGCGGCGTGCTGACGGTTTCCTCGGTTTCCGTCGTCGTCTCCGGCGGCGCAACGCTGATGGTCAGATGAATTTCGGTATTCAGCGGCACCTCGCGATTGGCCGGCGTCGACTGGTTGATTACTACCCCCGGCGGGTAGTTGCTGTTTTCTTCATACGTGACTTCGCCGATACCAAGGCCTAGTTCGATAATGATGCTGCGGGCTTCCTGCTCGGTTTTTTCCAGCAGATTCGGCATTGCCACGGTTTCCAGCTGCGGTCCGCCGCTGACATAGAAGATAACTTCCTGCCCGGCAGTTACCGTCTGCTCGGGAATGGGATCCGTTCGGATAATAAGATCCCGTTCCACCGTATTGGAGGCCTCCAAATTGATGATAATCCGGACGGAGTTGTTCATCAGCGACCTAAGATTCTGCTCGGCCTCTTTGTATTCCCAGTTGATATAGTTGGGCATAGTTTCTATTTGAACACCTAGGCTGACGGTCAGCTCTAAAGTGCTTCCTTCTTTGACGCGCTTGCCCTCCGGCTCGCTTTGCTCGATAATTTCCCCGGCGGCAAACTCGTCACTATATTCCTCGGCTGCTTTTGCGTACACCAGCTTGGGAAGGGATTTGTCTTTTAAAACTTCATCATACTGCCGTCCGATTAATCTAGGCACAAGCACGTCGGTAGCGCTTTCCCCGGGGCTTAAAATAGTGATCCAAAGCAAGATACACGCCCCGGCCAGAAGGGCCAGCATCAGAAGCCCTGCCAGTACCGGCTGCAGGTTAAAGCTGCTCCTTGTCGCCGTTTTGGTGGCAGAACGAGGCGCTTTAGGCTCTCTCTCCGCAGGCAGGCGGCGGGAATGGCTTACCTCGCTTGGCAACGTTTCCTCTCTGTGGTGGGGGATGGGCACAAAACGGACGGTGTCCCCCTCCTGCACAAGCCCGGAAGATTCCACAGCGGGCATAAACCCGGCCGGGTCACGGCGGAAGCCGTCTAAATCGTCAATCATTTCCCCGGCCACACGGTAGCGCTTTTGCTTATCGCTGTTCATGGCCTTCATGACAATCAATTCCAGCGCAACGGGAATATCGGGGTTTAATTCCCTAGGCGGGCGGGCGCGAGAGCTAATATGCTGCATGGCAACCGCCACGGCCGAATCGCCTTGGAAAGGAAGCTGCCCCGTCAGCATTTCATACAGGATCACGCCCACGGAATACAAGTCGGCGCGCCCGTCTGTTTCTTCACAGCGGGCCTGCTCCGGCGCAATATAGTGAACGGTGCCAAAAGCGTTGCCGTTGGCGATAGTCTGCCCTTCGGCGACGCGGGCGATACCAAAATCTGTCACCTTCACCGTTCCATCCCGGAGAATCATCACGTTCTGAGGCTTAATGTCCCGATGCACAATTTTCTTGGCATGGGCATGCTCTAAGCCTTTCAAAATCTGGACAGTAAAGTGAATGGCCTCCTTCACCGTCAGAACGCCGCGCTGGTTCATGTACTGCTTCAATGTAATGCCGTCGATGAGCTCCATGACAAAATAGTCAAGGTCATCCCCGGCAGAAACGTCGAAAACATTGATGATATTGGGATGGTTAAGCTGTGCCATGGCCTCGGATTCCGCCCGGAAACGCCGCCGAAGCTCTTCATCCTCGCGGATTTCGGGCTTTAAAATCTTAATGGCTACGGCACGGTTTAATTTCCGGTCATTTGCCCTGTAAACAACGGCCATGCCGCCCTGCCCGATCACCGCCTGTATTTCATACCGGTCATCTAAAATCTTATTTAAGTAATTATCCATGTTTAACCTCTTTATAAGATATATGCTTTACCTGATAGGGTTTTGCAAGCATATCTATGTCATCGTTTCAGCAGGATCACCGTTATATTGTCGGGTCCGCCCCGGGCATTCGCCAGGGCAATCAGCCGATCACAGCAGGTGGAAATTTCTTTGTTTTGATACACTTCAAAGAGTATCTCCTGATCCTCCACTAAGTTGCTAAGTCCGTCAGAGCAAAGCAGGAGATATTCGTCCGGTTCCAGCGTCTCAACGTAAAATTCGGGGATAACTTCCGGCTCGGTGCCGACGGCACGGGTTATGTAGTTTTTGGCCGGATAATCCTTTGCCTGTTCCCTTGTAAGCTCGCCCCGCCGCATAAGCTCCTCCGCAACGGAATGATCGTTGGTGATGCGGCGGATTTCCTGCCGGGCGATTTTATACGCCCTGCTGTCACCTACATTCATGACCACCACGTCCGACCCGTCAACGCAGGCGGCCACTATGGTGGTGCCCATGCCGGCAAACTGGCGGCTTTCCAAGGATTTCTCATAAGTAAGGGCATTGGCGGCCATGACGGCATCGTGCATGATTGCCTGCATGTAGGCGGCGTTCATGCCGGGTTTCTGCCTCTTTTTCAGCTCCGCCGTAAATAGCTGAATGGCCATATCGCTTGCCACATTGCCCGCCCGGGCGCCGCCCATCCCGTCGCAAACGACACAGATAGCCTGCCCTTGGCTGTGAGAAACGTCGATGTAGAAGCTGTCTTGATTTTCTTTTCTGCGCTTGCCCGCATCCGATGCGCCGATGGCAATCATTCCACAGACCCCCAGTTATTCGTTTCACTGGCTTTTCTATTGCGCCTACGAAGCTGACCGCATGCCCCGTCAATGTCTCGCCCTAAGCTTCGCCGAACCGTCACATGCAAGCCCAGCTCATTTAGTTGCCTGACGAAGGCCTCCTCCCGTTCGGGAGCGGAAGGTTTCAGCGGGCTTTCTGCAATCTTATTCAATCGAATGAGATTCAGATGCGCCCCTTTGCCTTTTAACAACGCCGCAAGGGCAAAGGCATCCTCCGGCCTATCCGTCATACGGTCGATCATGGCGTACTCATAGGAAATGCGCCGCTTGGTTTTTTGCTGATACTTAGTGGCTGCGTCCACCACTTCTCCAACACTCCACCTTCGGTTGACGGGCATAAGCTTGCTTCGCACCTCATCAAAAGGAGAATGGAGCGAAATCGATAGGGTAATTCCCAAGTTATATTCGGACAATTTTGCAATTTTATCGCAAAGACCGCTGGTAGAAAGGGAAATACTCCGCTGGCCGATGGAAAGGCCGTCTTCCCTTCCGGCCATTTTTACAAACCGAACAGACGCGTCAAAATTATCCAAAGGCTCGCCCGTTCCCATCATGACAATACTGTCCACCCGAAGGCCCGTGTCTCTGCCGGCCATGACCGCCTGCAAAAGCATTTCCGACGGGGCCAGATTGCGAACTAACCCGTCCAGACCTGACGCGCAGAAGGCGCAGCCCATGCGGCACCCCACCTGTGTGGAGATGCAAAGGCTGTTGCCGTGGCGGTAGCGCATGAAAACGCTTTCCACCTGCTGTCCGTCCCAAAGGGTAAACAAGTATTTAACCGTTCCGTCTTTGGATTTTTGCTTTCTGGCCATGGTAAGCGTCGGAATTGCATATTCCTTGTCCAGAACGGCGCGGAGCTCCTTGGGAAGCTCGGAAAATTCGTCAAAGCTTTGGGGAAAGCGGTTCTGCCTTTTTACAAGCTGACGCGCCCGAAAGGCCGGCCAACCCTTTTTTTCACATAGGGTTGTAAGCTCGGCCTCACTTAGGGAGAGAAAATCTATTTTACCGTTTACAAGCCAGACTGACATGAAACGCTTCCCTTCTGACGGCTTCTGAGTTGCTTAAGCAACTCCGCTCCGCAGGCTCACGCCTTCCGGCGCAGGCGGGCCATAAAAAAGCCGTCGGTTTGGTGGATATGCGGATATAGGGTCAATTGCCCTGCCGGCACTTGAAACAGAGCTGGAAAATCTTCAAAAAACGGCTCTAACGAAAAATCCCTGTGCTTTTGCAAAAAAGCGCTGACGTTATCTTCGTTTTCCTCGCGCAAAATCGTACAGGTGGCATAGACCATCACACCGCCGGGTTTTACATAGCGGGAAAGATTTTCCATAATGGCAAGCTGAAGCTCCGGCATTTTTTCAATGTCTTCGGGCTTTTTAAAGCGGACATCCGGCTTTTTGCGGATAATTCCCAAATTGGAACACGGCACATCCGCCATAACAAAATCCGCCTTCTTCTCCAGCTCGGGCAAAAACACCCGCCCGTCGCCAAGCTTCGGCGTTATGCAGGTCGCCCCAATCCGCCGCGCGTTTTCCGCAATCTGCGACAGCTTATTTTCAAAAATATCAAAGGAGAGAATTTGGCCTTTGTTTTCCATGAGCGCCGCCATATGCAGGCTTTTTCCGCCCGGCGCAGCGCACCCGTCAATGACAAACGAACCCGGTTGGGGTGAAAGAGCCAGCGAAGCAAGCTGTGCTGCTTTATCCTGCGCCGTTACAAGCCCCTTTTGAAAAGCGGAAAGTTCATCCAACGCGCCGCTTTCGGACAAATACAGGCTATCCAGCCACGGGTCTTCTTCGACGGAAACCCCCTCTGCTTCCAGCGCCGCCACGGCTTCCTCTTTCGTTGCTTTCAGGCGGTTTACGCGGACAGAAGTGGGTGGCGCGCTGTTGTTGGCAGCCAGTAAATCTGCCGTTTGGCTTCCAAACTGGCTTATAAGCTTGCGAACCAACCACAGAGGATGGCTGTATCGTATGGCAAGCCGCTCTTCCTCCGTTTCCGCTTCGATCTCCGGAAGGTTTTCCTTATGCTCGGCCAAACGGCGCAAAACGGCGTTAATAAGCCCGGAAGCGGCACCGTTTCTCGTTGCCTTAGCCGTGGCAACGGCTTCGTTTACCGCCGCAGAGGGCGGAATTTTATCCATAAATAAAAGCTGATACGCGCCCACGCGCAAAATGGCACGGACGCGGGGATGCATTTTTCTCAAAGGAACAGAGGAATAATGGCCAATATAATAATCTAACAAGGCCTGATTTTCCAAAACGCCAAAGCAAAGCCTTGTGCAGAGGGCGGCATCTCGCTTGTCAAGCCTCGCCTCATCCAGCCTTGCTTTTAAGGCAAGGTCGGAATACGCCTCTCCCTTTTCCAAGGCAAACAGAAAGGCAACGGCCTGCCACCTTGCCGCCGAAACTGTCGGCATTAATGTCTCCTCCGACTCTGCCGAAGCAGTAAAATTCTCAGAAGCTGTGCTGCCGCAACGGCCAATGCCGCCACATACGTTAGGGCCGCGGCCCGTAAAACCTTTTTCGCGCCGGGCACTTCCTGGGAGGAAAGCATTTGGCCGCTTTCCAGCGCACCGATAGCCCGCTTTGAAGCGTTCAGCTCTACCGGCAAGGTGATAAGCTGGAATAAAACAACGGCGGAGAACAAAACCGCCCCAATGGCAAACAGCATATTCGAGTAGACCGATTCTATAAAAAAGCTAATCAAAATCAAGGGCCATGCCAGCATAGAGCCAAACTGGGTGATGGGGATAATGGCCATCCGCAGGCGGATAGGCGTATATTCCTCCGCATACTGTACGGCATGTCCTGCTTCGTGGGCGGCAATACCGGCCGCCGCCACCGATTTGGAATCGTATACGCCGTCGGATAAGCGAATCACATTGGATCTCGGGTCAAAATGATCGGTCAATTGGCCGGAGACTCGCTCAATGCGAACGCCGCGCACGCCGTTTTGGCGCAAGACCGCCTCGGCCGCCTCCGCCCCGGTCATCCCCCGGCTGGTGGTCACCTTGGCATACTTGTTATAGGCACTTTTCACCTGCACCTGTGCCCAAAGGGAAAGCAAAATGGCAGGCACAATCAGAATGAAATAGTAAATATCAAATCCGTAGATAAAGCCCGGCATGGACTTCTCCCCTCTCGTAGCAACTTATGCAAATTGGTCTCCCGGCTTCGCCCCTCGGCCGTTTAAAAACGCCGTGGCATTCATATACTTTTTCCCTTCCGGCGCAAGGATTAAAATTTCAATGGCAGTTCCTTCGCCGGTTGCAACGGCCAGCCGGCCTTTGCCGGGCAGGAAAACTTCGCCGATTTTGGCATTTTCAGGAATGCCCTCCGCAAGGGGCTTCATTTCCATAATTTTCACTTTTTTACCGTTTAAAATTGAAAACGCGCCTGGTTTAGGCGTTACCCCGCGAAAATGATTATAAATCTCCTTCGCGGAACGCGCAAGGGGCAAATGCCCATCTTCTGATCTCAGCATGGGGGCATAGGTGGCCTTGGCATGGTCCTGCGGAGTGGCTTTTGCCGTTCCGTTGGCAATTGCATGCAAAGTTTCCAGCAAAAAAGGCCCGCCGGATTTTGCCATACAGTCGAAAAGCTCTCCTGCCGTTTCGTCCTCGCCGATAGGCATTTCCACCTTGTCAATGACGTCGCCCTCGTCCATCCCCTCCGAAAGGAACATGGTGGAAAGCCCTGTCACTGTTTCCCCTGCCATAATGGCACGCTGTATGGGTGCTGCGCCCCGGTAAAAAGGCAAAAGCGAAGCATGCAGGTTGACGCATCCCTTGGGCGGAAAGTCAAGAATATACGAAGGCAAAATCTTTCCGTACGCCACTACAACGATAATATCCGGCTTAAGCTCTTCCAGAACGGGCAGCAAGGCCAAATCCTTCAGGCTTTCCGGCTGATACACCGGAATGCCGGCCCCAAGAGCCGTTTCCTTCACCGGCGGCATAGACGTCCGCATGCCGCGCCCCTGCTTTTTATCCGGCTGACAGACAACTCCCACAATCGGATACGGGCCGGTCAGCAAATACGAAAGCACGGTCGCCGCCAGTTCCGGCGTTCCCATATATAAAATGCGCATGGACTGTCCTCTTTCCTATTCTTCAATGGGTTCGACGATTTTATCCGTAAACAATTTACCATTTAAATGGTCGTTCTCATGGTCAAAAGCCTGCGCCATAAGCCCTTCGCCTTCGGCTTCGAAGAAGTGCCCGTGTTTATCCTGCGCGCGCAGGCGAACATAGGCAGGGCGGCGCACCTTGCCCCACACGCCGGGAACGCTTAGGCAACCCTCCGGCGGAAGCTGCTCTCCCCGACGTTCGAGAATTTCGGGATTGATATAGTGGGTGATTTTCTCCGTTTCCGGGTCCATCACGATAAACACACGGCGCAGTATCCCAATCTGCGGCGCTGCCAAACCAACGCCGCCGGCGTCTATGAGCGTTTCCTCCATATCGCGCAGCAAAAGCTCCAGCCGCCGGTCAAACTTTGTAACAGGATGGCTCTTTTTTTCTAAGAGCTCATCTCCTTTTTCTAAAATTGGTGAAACGGACATACGTATGCCCTCCCTTTTTCGGGTTTAATCTAGGGGGTTAATTTCGGCCGCAAAGGAAATCCCCCTATACTTCCGGTCGGCTAAAAACGCGATAAGCAAAGCGGAAACCTTC
>DUUG01000204.1 GCA_012841675.1 Clostridiales bacterium | reverse complement strand
CTGAGGAGTTGGACCGGCAGGTCGCTTTATTAAAGCTTGCCGGCATGGGACTTTCCGTTGATAAATTGACCCCCGAACAGGAGGCATATCTGGCCGGCTGGGAGGTATAAGTCTTGCGGAAAAAAGCAAAACTGCGCTTGTTTTTTCTTTATGGGCTCATAGGGGTAGCCTTACTGGCATTTTTTGCCTTGGATCCCCGCCTTGTGGTCAATAAATACACCATTCGAAGCGAAAACCTCCCCTCCGCGTTTGACGGGTTTACCATTGTGCAGATTACGGACCTGCATTGCGCCCGTTTCGGTGAAAAACAAAAGGATTTACTGGCCCGAATTGACCGGATTGCGCCCGACATTGTGGTTCTTACCGGCGATATTATAGACGAAAAGCTGTTGGATTTTGCGCCTGTGGAGGAACTTGTTACCGGACTGGCCGCGAAATACCCGGTCTACTCCATCTGGGGCAACCACGACCGCTGGCTTTCCCGCAGGGATTTCAAAAAGCTGCAGGAAATATATAAATCCGCCGGTGTTACCATCTTAAACGATGAAAGCATCGAGCTTTCCCACAACAACGCCGCCATTTTCTTACACGGCGCCGACGATCCGCCTGTTTGGAACCGGGGCGATCTGGCCTATGTGCAGGAACACGGTATCGCAGTTTCTCCCACGGAAGACCGATTTAATCTTCTGCTTATGCACCGGGCAAACCTGTTTCCCGCTTTGTCGGATTTGGGCTTTGATCTTGTCCTGTCCGGGCATCTACACGGCGGACAAATCCGCATTCCCTACGTTGCGGGGCTTATTTCTCCCACAAGAGAATGGTTTCCCAAATACTCCGCCGGCCGGTTTGAGGAAAACGGCACGGTGATGATTGTCGGACGAGGACTGGGCAATGCCATTTCCATTCCCCGTATTTTTAATCCGCCGGAACTGGTTCACATTGTTCTCAAAACTTCGGAAAAGTAAGGGGGCTTTCCATGTCATTACAGTTTGGAATTCAGCCGTTCTGGTTTTGGAACGGAGACATGAACGACGATGAAATATGCCGTCAGATTCGGGAAATGCACGATAAAGGCGTGCGCGGCTTTTTTATCCACCCAAGACAAGGGCTATCCCTTCCCTATCTTTCCAAGCCGTTCTTTGACAAGGCGGCTTTGGCTGTAGAGGAAGCTAAAAAATACGGGATGGAAGTATGGCTCTATGACGAATATCCATACCCTTCCGGCGCGGCAGGCGGACTTGTAACCCTGGAGCATCCGGAATACGCCGCTTATTACCTCGACAAAACTTGTTTAACAGTCAAAGGCGGCGAAACGGTGGAGAAAAACCTTGTGTGGGGGCGCATTGTCTCCGCCATGGCGTATCCTACGGTAAACGGCGAGTGCCAGTTTGGCAGAGGAATGGATATCTCCGAATATATCGGTGTTAGCCGCAGGGATGAGATTTTTCAGCGGACGGGCCTTACTGGATTTAACAGAAAACGCTACTTTACGGCCAATTCCTGCCGCTTGTTATCCTGGACGGCGCCGGCCGGCCGGGATTACAAGGTGTATATCTACTTGGAAGCTCCCGTGCAGAATTTTAAGTATTTTGGCAATTTTGTGGATCCTCTGAACCCCGATGCCATTGCCTGTTATATGAAACACACCCATGAGGCGTATAAAAAGTACCTGGGGCACGAGTTTGGCAAGACCATCAAGGGTATCTTCACCGATGAAGTAACGGCCTATCCCAACCATCTGCCTTGGTCGCCTCTTATGCCTGAGCTTGTGAAACGATATGGTGAGTTTGATATTCTGCCTTATCTTCCAGCGCTCACCGAAGATATGGGCGAAGTCACCGCCAAAGTGCGCTACCATTATTGGAATGCGGCCACGGAAGGCTTTATCGAAAGCTATGACAAGCCCATGTACGCCTGGTGCGAAGCAAACGGCTTACTGTATACCGGGGAAAAACCGATTTTGCGCAGCAAACAGCTGGCCCATGTGCACATACCGGGCATCGACACCGGCCATCAAAAGGCCGGCGACAAGCCACATCTTCCAGAAGCTATTTACCGCGGAAACGGCAAAATCGCTTCCTCCGCGGCCCATTTCTACGAAAAGCCCGGCGTGCTCTGCGAAGCGTTTCACAGCATCGGCTGGGGCATTACCATGCAGGACATAAAATGGACCATGGACTGGCTAGCTGCCTCCGGTGTGAACTGGTTTGTCATTCACGGGTATTTTTACGCAACCGACGGGTTAAAAAAGCATGACGCTCCGCCTTCTCCCTTCCTGCCCATGCCTTGGTGGAAGCATGCGGGACAGATTTCCGCCTATGCGGACTATGTTGGCAAGCTGGTATCCACCATTCGTCCCGATGTGAAGCTTCTGCTGGTGGATCCGGTTACTACCTTCTGGACAAAAGGCGAAGGCCGCAATTCCGATTCGGTTAGAAAAGCCTTTGCCCGTTTGCAAAGCAAGCTTTTTGAACGGGGTATTGACTTCTATATTGCCGATCCGGCGCTTATGGCGGAGGGAAAAACAGAGTTTAACGGCAATACCCCCATATTCGCTCTTAAAAACGACCGTTTTACCGCCGTTTTGCTGCCTTTCATGACGAATATAGAACCTGGCGCCATAGAGCCTTTGGCAACATTTGCAAAAGCGGGAGGAAACTTGCTTGCCGTGGAGGATGTGCCCGCTGAAGATATCGGTTTTGGCAAGCCGGAGGTATTTACTTCCCTATTTGATGGAAACCTGCCAAATTGCCGCCTGTTGCCTGCTGAAAACGCGATGAACGAGCTGGAAAAACTCTCTCCGCCTGCTTGGTCTATTAGGACAGACGAGGGCACTTCCCCGGAAGGACTGATTCGATTGTCCGGCGTGTCGGACGAATTGGGGCCATGTCTGTTTCTTATCAACACAACGGACAAGGAGAAAGCGTTTACCCTTACATACCAAGGAAAAACCGAACGCATTCAAATGGCGCCGTTTGCCTCCCGTCTATTTACGCCGGAACATATGGCAAACGAACCGGCGGCCGATTACACCCTTTCCATCGACGGCGATTTCACCATAACTCCCAAATCCCCCAATGCACTGCGTCTAGGTGATTGGGAGATGACGGCGTTTGACCAAACCGCAAAGGTGGATTCGGTGCCGATTTTAGACCAGCTGTCGGAAGGCGGGTTTTCCTTGCCCGTTACCATGTCGGAAGCGTTCGGATATTCTAAAAAACTGGAGTTCCCGAACGTACAAGCCATGTATAAGACGCGGTTTTATAAGGATTCGAAGCTAACTTCCCCTGTGCATCTTGTCATAGAGCCCGGCGCATTGGAAGGCAAATGGACGCTGCTGGTAAACGGACACCGGTTTGCAAAAGACAACTTCCAGACAACCCACTTCTACCACAACACGAACCTGGCCGCGGAAATTACCCATACCCTGCGGGACGGGGAAAACGAGCTTATACTGGCCCTGGAAACCGATAAGTTCTACGGCGGGCTTCGTAATCCTTTGTATCTCATGGGCGATTTCGCCGTTTTCCGCCGGGAAACGGGGCTGTGGCATTTAGAACCCATGGTGAAAACCGGGCCTGTAAAAAACCTTGCCGCCTGCGGCCTTCCCTTCTTTGCGGGAACGGTGGAGTTTACCAAAACGGTGACCGATTTGCCCGTCTCTGCCCAAACGATGGCCATTTCAGACCCTGATTTAGAAAGCTGTGTTACTGTATCCGTAAACGGACACGCCGCCGGCACACAAGCGTGGAGCCCCTACCGCTTCCACCTTTCTGCCCCGGCAAGCCCCGGCGAAAACACGGTTTCGCTCACGCTGGAAACCACACTGCTCGGCCTTTTTGAAGGGCAGTATTACGACAAAAACTCCGGTACCTACCGACCCGTATAACGGTCGGAAAATATACAAACCGAGGTGAGTATCATGGTTATTTCCCAGCAAGTGCCCTACTTGTCCATCCGCGTATTGGATCCACAAAACCCGGCGCAACGCAATGCAGCCCGCGAATTATCCCATTTCGTCGCTGAAATTACCGGCTG
>DUUG01000203.1 GCA_012841675.1 Clostridiales bacterium | reverse complement strand
GCCGCCCTTAAAGCCGTATTACGGCATGAGCGATACGAATTCCATGCTAGATGAGGCGTATTTCCGCTTCAACAAGGTGAAAGAGTTTATAACAACGCTGGCCGAAGTGGAAAGCAGTGTTTACCGTCTGGCGCTGGCCATTAGGGCCACACAGAAGCGGGCCAACGCACTTAAAAACATTGTCATCCCGCGGCTGACAGCAGAAATTCAGCGCATCAGCGAAGCCCTGGAAGATAAGGATCGGGAGGACTTTGTCCGCCTGAAAAGCATTAAGCGGCAGAAAGCTAAAAAGGCGGAGGGTTAGAATTCTAGTGAAATAAGCCGAAGGCAGTTTGCTTTCGGCTTATTTTTTATTTCTTGAAAACACGAATTGACAGGAAAACCGCCCTGTGTTATGCTTTTGTCAAGCCGAAAAACTTAGAGCATGAACGAAGCCGGTCTTTCCCATGGTATGGATACAAGACTAGCAGAGAACAGCTTTGTAAGATCCGTCCCCGCCCGGCTATCATTCTGCCGTGGCCGGCGGTGTTTCCAGCCGGGAAACCCCAATGGCGCATTTTATGCCAGCAGGCGGTATCATTTAATGTATTTTTACCGCTTTCGGCGGGATGGGTTTCGATGGGGCCTATTTCCGCCGCTGACCTGCTTCATTGGCGGGCGCATTCCGATGCGTTAGGCCCCGACAAATGGGCCGGCGGAATTTTCAGCGGCGGTGCCTTTGTGGATGAAAACGGCACTGCTTGGCCTACCAAAACCGGGAAAGGCCAAGGGCTAGCTCTGCGGGAGAGCCGAAAGACAGGCATCTGCAATACTTCACGCAGGACGGAATCATGCCACTGCTAAGGCGGTTCGCAAGTTTATTGGCTAAAGGCATATACCTTGACATTTATTAACTTTTTCTAGGAGAATCGTATGAAAACACTCATGTATTTTTATTTGAAGGGCTGCCCCTACTGCCGGAAGGCAGACGATTTAATCGCTTCCCTTATTTCCGAAAATCCGGCCTATGGAAAAATCTCTATCCAGCGGATTGAGGAACGCACGGAGGCCGATTTGGCCAATTCTTACGATTATTACTACGTTCCGGCCTTTTTCTTAGACGGCGTCAAGCTCCATGAAGGTGTTGCGACAAAGGAGCAGATACAAGCCGTGCTAGATGCTGCTTTGAAGGAATAGTGCCAATCTATCAGAAACTCACAAAACACTCTTTGGGGAAAAGTTCACCTTACGCAAAAACCGGAAGCCACTGTTATTGCAGACAAACAACGGGGACATTTGCTTAAGCGGAGTTTGAAACCGCTTTTTGTGCCTTCCCGTTCGAAAATTCCCCCAAGGGGTTTCCCCATTGTGCCTTTTGCCTCTGCAAATACAATTCATGCCAAACGGCGAAGACGCCGTTACTACCTGAAAGGGAGATTGCCATGTCCACTGCCTGTAAAATAGCCGTAGTCGGAAGCATCAACGCCGACTTAACCGTATATACACCCGTTTCTCCTACCGGTGGGCAGACGGTGGTCGGCTCCCGGTTGGTCATAGGGCCTGGGGGCAAGGGGGCAAACCAGGCCATTGCCGCCCTTCGTGCCGGCGGGGAGGTTGTTTTTCTGGGGCGCATAGGGCAGGATTTTCTCTCCGAAACCCTGCTT
>DUUG01000202.1 GCA_012841675.1 Clostridiales bacterium | reverse complement strand
TCGGATACGGGGACGCTCTTTTTTGAAGACGGAGTAGGCATTCTTTTGGTCGGCTGTCTGATGGGGGCCATTCCTAAACCGAGAAAAATCCATCACGTGGTGTTGGACGAGGTACAAGATTTCAGTCCTGCCCAGCATGCTGTCATCGCCTATTTGTTCTCTGATAGCAAATTGACCATGCTTGGCGATATCGGTCAGCTTATTAACCCCAAAATCGGCATGATCGACGGAGAGCAGATCCTTTCCATCTACAACCGTCCGAACAGTTATCTTCACGCTTTGACCAAAAGCTACCGAAGCACGCTGGAAATCAACCAATTTGCAGCAAGGCTTCTGCCTGAAACATCCGAACACAACTTTTTTGAAAGGCATGGAAAGCCCGTTTCTGAGGAGGTATTTGCTACCGACCGGGAAATGCGTTTTTATATATTAAATGAGCTGCGTAACTGCGAAGGAAAGCCCGGAACTACTGCCGTTTTGACCCGTTCCACCAAAGACGCTGAAAGATTGTATCAGCAGCTTAAGCGGCATTTGCCAAACTTAAACCTTTTAAGTGAGCGCAAAGCAAATTACCAGCTCGGTTTATGGATTATTCCCGTTTCTCTTGCCAAAGGGTTGGAATTTGACCGAGTTTTGCTTGCCGATTGCCAGAAATATAAAAAAGAATCCGACCGCGGCCTTTTATACGTTGCTTGCACGCGCGCCATGCACGAGCTTACCCTTTGCTCTGTCGGCGAACCGTCGCCCTTGCTTCAGAAAACGACCCCGGTCAAATGAGGTGTTGCACTTGTCCGAGTTTTCTCTCCCCCTCTCTGAGACCGCTTTGCGCCAGCAGAGTTCGCTGGCCCTTGCCTATATCGGCGACTGTGTGTATGAGCTGTTAGTCAGAACGGAGCAGCTTTTACGGCCGCCAGCCAAGGTGTCGCTTCTGCATCGGCGCACAACGTCGCAAGTGAAAGCCGCCGCCCAAGCGGAGGTTGCCCGCCGGCTTTTCCCTTTGCTTTTCGACGAGGAAAAGGCGGTTTTTCTGCGCGGGCGCAACACTAAAACCCATCAAACGCCGAAAGGTGCCACATCTGCCGAATATGCGCAGGCAACGGCGCTAGAGGCCTTGTTTGGCTGGCTGTATCTGGCCGGCCGGCAGGAGCGTTTGCAGGAACTGTATCAAGCCTGCCGCCCTGCTTCGGAAGAAGACGAAAACCCTTCTGTGTAATTTTAGGGTGCATCTACCTTGACATACTGGCCACCCACTATTTGGGTGGCTTTGTTTTGTCCTTTTTAGAGCATAACTTGATTATCTGTCAGTTTATGGTATAATAAAAAAAATACACTCTTGTAAATAAAGGGGAAATGGCGATGCAGTGCAAGCATGTTACCATTTACGATGAAGAAGGCAAATTTGCCGGCTGGCCTGCCAACAACGGCATCTGGAGTTGGGGCAACGAAATCGTTGTCGGCTTTATCCAAGGAACGCTTGAGCCAAAGATCGTGCCCGGACATAAAATAGACTTTTCTAAACCAAGCTATAATCGCCAATCCCGCTCCCTAGACGGCGGTTTGACGTGGACATTTGAAGAAAGTCCCGAAATTGCCACTATAAACGTTGACGCAATCCGCCCCTTTGACGGGGAGATTGATTTTCTCGATCCCGAAACGCAGATTCGGTTTGTCCCCATGGGTGTACATGCCGGCGCTAAATCGCCGTTTTATTACTCCAAAGACCGGTGCAAAACTTGGGTCGGCCCCTTTGAAACGCCCAATATGGGGTTAACGGGCATTTCCGCCCGGACAGAGGTTTTGCCCCTTTCCTCCAGCGAGGCCTTGCTTTTCTTTGCCTGTCCCAAATCCGACGGGTACGAAGGGAGAGCGGCGGTTGCTAAAATCTCCAAAGGAGGCAAGGAATTTACCTTCCTTTCCTACATCGGCGAGGAACCGCCCGGGTTTACGATTATGCCCGCTTCCTATCGCCGTGAAAATGGGGACATTGTCGTCATCCTCCGCGAGGAAGACCGGTTTGATAATCCCAACCGCGGCGCACGCCTTACCCAGTTTATAAGCCATGACGAGGGCAAATCTTGGGCCTTTGACCAATATGTAGACCAGTTTACCCATTCAACACCGCCGGCGCTAGCTATGTCCTCCGACGGGCGGCTGTATCTGACATATGGCTTCCGAGACAAACCGGAAGGTGTTGCGGTCAAGGTGTCCGACGATGAGGGCAGAACATGGAGCGAGCGTCATATGCTTCGCGAAGATGGCGGAAGCACCGACCTTGGTTATACCCGCCTGACCGCTCTTCCCGATGGTTCCATGTTTACCGCATACTACTACAATACACACCAAGACGGCGGACGCACCATCCTGGCTTCGATTTTCAAAATCTAAGCAAGCGCAAAAATTACGGGCTAAAAAAGGAGAAAAGACAAATGCAGTGTAAACATGTCATTGTGTACGAAGAAGAAGGCCGCTTTGGCGGCTGGCCCGCCAACCACGGCATCTGGAGTTGGGGCAACGAAATTGTCGTGGGGTATGACCAAGGCTGGCTGGAAAAAACGGAAGTGTTTGACGAACATAAAATCGACTATTCCAAGCCAAGCTACCGGCGGCAAAGCCGCTCTCTTGACGGCGGGTTAACCTGGACAATGGAAGAAATCCCGGAAGCAAATCGGGTTTCCAAGGCAACCGCTCTTCCCTTTGACGGCGCGCTGAATTTTTTAGACCCGGAACTGGCCATCCGCTTTTACCCCATCGGGTTAGAAGCCGGCGCTTATTCCCCCTTTGCTTACTCCACCGACCGCTGTAAAACATGGATCGGCCCCTTCGAAACCCCTTCTATGGGGCTTTCCGGTGTTTCCGCCCGCACATCCCTTCTGCCCCTTTCT
>DUUG01000201.1 GCA_012841675.1 Clostridiales bacterium | reverse complement strand
TTTAAACCATGCCGCTTTTGATTTACAGTTCTACCGCTTTGCCGGTCATAAACGCCATCGCAAGCTGCTGCATCCGTTCGATGTCCGCTATGGAAACCACGGAAACCGGTGCGTGTATATACCGAACGGGAACGGCCAGCCCCGCGCAGGGGATACCTGCCCTTGCCACGTGGACGCGCCCGGCGTCGGTGCCGCCGGCGACTAGGGTTTTTACCTGCCAGGCAATGTTGCTTTCCTCCGCGTAGTCGGACAGGGAGCGGAACATGGCCGGGTCGTAAATAGTGCTTCTATCCATATAACTGATGACAGCGCCCTCGCCCACGATACAGACCCGCTGCTCGCCGGAAACGCCTGCTATATCGGCGGCGGTGGTGCCTTCCAAGATCAGCGCCTGCGCAGGGTCAACGGCAAAGGAAGCCACCGTTGCACCTCGGCCGCCCACTTCTTCCTGTACGGTGAACACAAACCAAGTGTCCTTTTCCGGCTGTTCTTCGCTCTCGATCAAAGAAAGAAGAACGGCACAGCCGACGCGGTCGTCAATGGCCTTGCCCTTAAAGCAGCCGTTTCCAAACAGGGCCGGTTCCGTTACAAACGACACCGAATCCCCCAGGGAGACAAGCTCTAAGGCCTCTTCCTTAGAGGAAGCGCCGATATCAATGGTGATGCTTTCCATCTTCGGCGGCGTTTTCTTAGCGTCATCAGAGGCAAGGTGCGTAGGGGTCAGGCCAATCACGCCGGGCACAAAGCCGTTTTTGCCCAACACGCGGACGCACCGGCCCAAAATCACCCGCCGGTCGATGCCGCCTAAGGTGTCGATTTTCAAAAGCCCGTCAGACGTAATGGCGCGGACAATAAAGCCCACCTCGTCCATATGGGCGCAGATCATTGCGGGTTTTCCGGCTTTTTTCCCTTTTTTGAAAACAAACAGATTGCCAATCCCGTCAAAACGGATTTCGTCCGCATGGGGTTTGGCCCGCTCATATAGGTATTCCGCCACCAGTTTTTCATCGCCGGAGGGGCCGTGGAGGGCGCAAAGATCGCTTAAGGTGTCGATTAGGTTTTTCGTCATTTCTGTGCCCCTCCTTTCGGGAAATCTTTGATAAAGGCAGTCAAAAGATCGGCCGCTTTGTCTAAATCAGCCGTAGATACAATTTCCACGGGGGTATGCATATTGCGGATGGGAACGGAGAGAACGGCACAGGGAACGCCCGTCTGCACCAGAGATACGGGGGTGGCGTTGGTGCCGGTGCTGCCGCCGTAGACCTCTTCCAGCACGGGAATTTCCAACTCTTTCGCTTTTGCAAGCAGCCCACGGGACAAGCTCCGATCCACAAACGGGCCAAGGCAAACGGTCAGATTGCCGAAGGGATAGCTTTCCTCATCGGAAAGGCCGGGCGCTTTGGCGTAGGTTACGTCAAGAACGATGGCCGCGTCCGGACGAAGCCCAAAGGCCGCCGGGCCGGCACCGCGACAGCCTGCTTCTTCCTGAACGGAGAAAACAGCGGCCACATCCACCGGCGCTTCTTCCGCGGCCAGCCGCTTCAAAACCGTTACCAGCACGGCGCACAAGGCGCGATTATCCAGAGCTTTAGAGGAAAAATGCCCGCCGGCCAAGCTTTGCATGGGCGCGGCCAGAACGCCGAAGGTGCCGGTCGGAACACGGGTTTTGACTTCATCGGCAGGCAGGCCCGTGTCAATACCCATGGTATCCACGGCTGCAAATTCATTCATCTGCGCCGCTGTTTGCACATGGGGCGGCAGGCAGCAGATAATGCCCGGTGTAGGCGGATTTGTGAGAAGCATCACTTCGCTTCCGGGCAGAATGCGTTTGTCCAGTCCGCCGACGGGGGCGAATTTTAAATACCCGTCCTCGGACACGGCAGAGACAACGAGCCCGATTTCATCCATATGGGCGTCCACCATCAGAAGGGGGGCGTTTTCATGGCCGGATGATAGGCGCACGATTAGGGAACCAAGCCCGTCCCGCTGGCAAGACAGCCCCAGTTCTTTTAATTCTTCTTCCACCACAGCGGCAACGGCGGTTTCCATTCCTGCCGGGCCAGGCGCTTGGCAGAGTTTTCTCAGCAGATTTTCCCACTGCACTTGATTGCTCATACGAATGTTCCTTTCGACAGGGCCGAACACCAAATGG
>DUUG01000200.1 GCA_012841675.1 Clostridiales bacterium | reverse complement strand
TTCTGATCCCTGCCACAGGGCTGGCGGAGGAACAGGGACTGGCGCGCCTGGCCAATGTCATATTCTGCGGTATGCTTCTAAAAAAACTAAATTTATGCCCGCTTTCGGCTCTTCCTGCCGTATTAAAAGAGGTTGTTTCGGCAAAACGGCCGGAACTTTTGGAAGGAAACATGAAAGCTCTTGCCATAGGATATGCCATGTAGCACCTGCAGGCGATAAAGCCGGGTCTTTTCAGACCCGGCTTTTAATGTTATAATGGTAGAAGAAAAACCATGCAAAGGAGGCAAGAGGAGATGTCTGACCGATATGAAGGCGCGCCTGAGGTGCTACGACGCTTCCTTGCCCATATGGAAACGATTCGTGGCAAATCACGCCGTTCGGCACAGGAATATTTCCTTGACTTAAGAATTTTCTTGCGTTTTCTAAAAAAACACCGTGGTCTTGTCCCTTCTAACACGGAATTTGACGAAATTTCCATTGAAGATGTAACCTTAGACCTTTTAAAAACCGTTACCACTGGGGATATTTACGAATACATGTTCTTCCTTGGAAGTGAGCGGACGGTTCATCCCAACAGCAGAAACGCCACTGTGGGCTTGGGAGCGGCGGCTCGGGCAAGGAAGGTGTCTTCCCTTAGGGCTTTTTTTAAGTATTTAACGGTTAAAACCCAACAGCTTTCTGTAAACCCCATGGCGGAAATGGATTCCCCGGCGCAGAAAAAGAGCTTGCCTAAGTATTTAACGGAAGAAGAAAGCCGCGCCTTGCTGGAAAGTGTGAGCGGCGAAAATGCAGAGCGAGACTTTTGCATTCTGACATTTTTCTTAAACTGCGGCTTGCGCGTATCGGAGCTGGTGCAAATTGATGTGACAGATATTAAAGGGGATCTATTGCAAGTTACCGGAAAAGGCAACAAGGAACGAACTATCTATCTAAATGAGGCGTGTCTTGCCGCATTGTCCGCATGGCTGCCCGTACGGCAAACCATGGCCGCCCCGGGGGAACGAGCGCTCTTTGTAACGCGCCGCCGTCACCGCATATCGGCAGCTACAGTCAAATGGCTTGTAAAAAAACATATAGGCGAAGCCGGTCTGGACACATCCAAATATTCTGCCCATAAACTGCGCCATACGGCGGCCACACTGATGCACCAACATGGGGTGGATATGCTTGAGCTTCAGAAAATACTGGGGCACGAGCAGTTGACCACCACAGAAATCTACACCCACTTAGACGATGCCAGTCTCCGAAGGGCCGTGAAGGCCAATCCGCTTTCCTCGATCAAACCGCCCCGCCGTTCTTTCGGAAAAACCACAACAAAGGAGATTAAACATGAGGAAGAAGTTTAGTCCTGCGCTGATTATTTCTTGGCTGCTTGCGCTTTCTATGGTCGTATACTGTGCCATGTTGTATGTACATGTAAGCACCATGCAGAAAATTTACGGTGAGACTATTCGCGAAGATATCTTTCAGGTGAATGATTTGAGCCAGGAACTTACTAAGCTGCTGGAAGCAGAGGAAGAAGCACTGGGACAGGCTTCTCTTCGTCTGGGGGGCGTTCTTTCCGCTTTGCGGGATGGAACTAGCCTGAATGCAGATTATCATCAATTGGCACAGGATTTGTCTTCCGACCTGATTGCCTATGGTTTTCTTGAGGATAAAAACAGCGCGGCGGCAAAGCTGCTTTTAGAGAACATTGCGAGCAAAAACAATGCGCTTTTCACAGTCACACAGTATATTATGGAGCAGTTGTTCCATCCCAATGTGGACAAAATGAACTCTAAATATTTTGATGCCCGTGTGCCGTCAGCGCCGGTAAACCGCCGGATTTCTTCGGTAATTGAAAATCTGACGCCATAACAAAAAGGAGCGGAATTCCGCTCCTTTTATAGTTTATGTTCCTTTTTGGCACGATCGGGGCTTCCAAGCAGGGTTTTATACTTGTTGTAGATTACCATGCCCGGCTTGCCGCCCGGCGTTTTTTTGACAAACCGAACGCGGGTGTAATCCACCGGGATTTTGTCGCCCTGCGCCGCCGAGGAGTAAAGCGCGGCGAGGTCCGCCGCTTGCTGCAAGACTTCCGGTTCCGGTTCGCCGCTCCGGCAGGAGAGAATGACATGGCTGCCCGGTCTGTCTTTCACATGGAACCAATAATCTTTTTTATCCGCCGTATAAAAGGTCAGCTGGTCGTTTTGCCGGTTGTTTCTGCCTACCCAAACCGTAAAACCACCGTGTAAAGTAAACGAAAGGGGGGCGGAGGGACGGGATGTCCCTTTTTTGCGCCCTTTTTCAGGCGTAGTATTTCGGCCCGTTTTATGGTCGGTTAACTCCTGTGCGATTTCGTCGATGGTTTTCAAATCATCTGACCGGTCAAGGGCATCGGCTACGGTATAGAGATAGGAAAGCTCCTCTTTGCCTTGGGCAATCAGGTGGGAAAGATGCGCTTCGGCAGACTTAAGCTTGGTATACTCCTTGTAAAACCGGGCCGCATTCTGCTGCGGCGAGAGAGCAGGATCCAGCTTAATGGTAATCGTGGCGCCTTCCTCTCCGTAGAAATCGGGCAATTCAACTTGAGTCGCCCCCTTGGGAATCTGCCCTATGCAGGCGTTTACAATATCGCCCAGACGGCGGAGAGACTCGCGGTCTTTCGTCTGTTCCAGCTCGGATTCTTGTAGAGTTAGCTTCCTGTTTAGCCGATCAATTTGCTGTTGCAGAGTTTTGCGCCAGTATTTTCGTTTTTGTTCCAGGGCGGAGGTGGTGATTTGCGCATGGTAAAAGGTGTCTAAGAGTTTGGAAAAAGAGCGAAATTCCGTTAGAGAATAAAGCGAACCGTAATGGGTAACTGGTAGGAATGAATAGTCCTTTAAGGCGCCATCTGCCCCGGAAAGAAGGCAAGGTTGGAAATTTTGGGCTTGCACCGCACCTTGCAGGGCGGTAAATTGTTTTATCAAAGCATTTTGCTCGTGTTCTGTGAGGGCGTCGGCGGGTTTGTCCACTTGGCCCGTTGACAAAAAAGCAAGCTCCCGGCAAACAAGAGGGGACAAACCGGAAAAACCATCGAGCAGCAGCCTGTCAAGCGGTTTTCCGCCGGATTCTTGTAGCAAAGCGGCCAGATCAGCCGTTGCAGCCTCGAGAAAATTCACTTTGTCCGGCGCAGGGGGCAGATGATAAAACAGCCCTGGCAAAACCTGCCTCTTCTGGCTCATTTCAAAGTCGACCTTGCGCATACAGTCGAGAATGCGCCCGTCCTCATCTACCAATATCACGTTTGACAGCCGGCCCATGAGTTCGCATACAAGCTTTCTCTGCCGCATTTCCCCCATTTCATCTAAAGAGGAAAATGTAAGTGTGACCACCCGTTCCCCGGGGATTTGTTCCAAGGCAAGCAGGCGGCCGCCGGAAAGGTGTTTTCTAAGCACCATACAGAACATGGGCGGTGTCGGTGCGTTTTCACACGGCAATTCCGTCATATGCAGGCGCGCGGCTCCCGTTGCAATGGAAATCAATAAGCGGCCGCTTCCGTTGGGGCCGTGCATATGCAAAAGCAGCTCATCTCTGGCAGGCTGCTGAATTTTATTCAGTCGGGCGCCGGTAAGCGTCTTAGAAAGCTCGCCAACAACACCCGACATAAAAAGCGCATCAAAGGGCATCTATTTCACATCCCGGTAAAATTGGATACAATCCTTGTGGGTTTCCGAAAGCAGCACCTCTGCTTCCGGCAGAGCTTTCGCAAGCGTGTCCTGGATCGTAGGGCAGATCAGGTTTTCGGTGGGAAAATGGCCGCCGTCTACAATGTTAAGCCCCTGTTCCACGGCGGAGGAAAGCTGGCCATACTTAAAGTCGGCGCTGACAAACGTGTCACACTCTTGCTGCAAAGCGTCTTGCCACAGATCGCTACAATTTCCGGAGCCGATGGCCACACGGTGCACTTTTTTGCCACCGTCTACAAAGCGGATTTGATCCGTGCCCAACGCCAAAGCAGTACGCTTTACAAATTCGGCAAGTGCCATAGGCTTTTCCGTATATCCAATGCGGCCGATGCCGGGACTGTTGTTCGGAAACTCGCCAATATTGCATAGCCCAAGTTTAGCGGCCAAAACATCGTTGACGCCGCCCTCGGCAGAATCCAAATTGGTATGCATGGAAATAACGGAAATACCGTGGGTGATGGCGTAGAAAACCTTTTTCCCGTCCAGTGTTTCGGGTGTTATTTTATTCAGAGGATAGCGGGGCATGGGGTGATGGGAAACAACCAGTTGGGCTTTTTTAGCAAAAGCTTCTTCCAGAACCGCCATGGTCACATCAAGCGAAACCAAGATCCTGTCTATTTTTGCAGAAGGGTCGCCGACGAGAAGCCCTACGTTGTCTTGCTCCATGGCAAGATGCGTAGGCGCCAAGCTTGAAAGAGCGGATAAAGCGTCCCGTACAGTCATGCAAGCACTTCCTTTTCTATGCGTTCTATGAGGGAGGAAAGTTTGATTTTAAGTTCTCCGCCGCCGGCAGCCGAGCGGGCAAGGCCGTTCCGCTTTTTGCGGAGTTTAAAAAGCCGGTCCCTTATGTAAAAAGTATAGAGGCTTTCTGTTTCCGGCGTTTTTCTGCCAACATGCAAGTATAGCTCGTCTGTTTCCACGGGAGCATGGCGCGATACGGCCCAGCATTCGTATATATGCCGACCCTCGCGGGCAAGCCGCCAGCTTGTTATGCCAAAGCCGTTTTGCGCCAGAAATCTGCGCAAAACTTCGAATTTTGTCATAGGTTGCAGGATAAATACTCTTGCATCGTTGGGAACTGTGCCGTTTTCTAGGATGGAGGCAATGGTTTCGCCGCCCATGCCTGCCATCACGATACAGCTTGCTTCGTCCACTCCCACGGGATCTAAACCGTTGCCCAGTCGGAGGGAGATTTTGTCGGCGAAACCATAGGTGTTCGCACTTTTTGCGGCATTTTGCAATGGGCCTTCCCGCATATCTGTGGCAATTGCGTAGGGAATATGGCCTTTTTGCAAAAGCGACAGGGGAAGGTAGGCATGGTCGGTGCCAATATCGGCAACGACACTGCCAAAAGGAACAAGATCGGCAACAGCGGCAAGCCGGGGCGATAGGCTTTCCAGCAAGGAAATTTCCTCCTTTAAAACATCCAAGCATATTCTGTAAAAGGCACAATCCGCCGGAAGAACCGCGCAGACTGTGCCTTTAGCATTACAGTTGAAACGAAGTTATGCCTTTGCTTTTTCTTCCAGAAAACCGTTTAGGCGGGCCAAAAGAGCATCAACGTCAGTATTATGAACGGCGCAGGCTTGCTCAACGGTTTCATTGCGAGAAGCAGGGCAGCCCAGGCAGTGCATGCCGATTTCAAAGAAGAAAGGAGCAAGCTCGATATCAACTTCGAGAACGTCGGAAATAATCATGTCCTTCGTAATTTTTTTCATGGAAAAACCTCCTGTTAAAACGGCGCCTAAAAGGGTCGTTATCAATATCATATGTTTTCAAGTGTATTATCACCTGAAAACATACTAATTATAGCAGATGAATTGCGCTTTTACAAGAGAAACGAGGGCAAAAAACATTAGTTTTGTTGCATAGAGCTCAAAAATGTCCAAAAAACAAGTAACGGCCATTTGTAAAAGGCCGTTACAAGTAATGAAGACTTATTCTTCTTCTTCGAACATATCCTTGCCTACGCCACAAAGGGGGCAAACATAGTCTTCGGGCACATCTTCCCATTTGGTGCCGGGGGCAACGTTGCTTTCGGGATCGCCGTCTGCTTCATCGTAGACATAGCCGCATGCAGTGCAAACATAACGTTTCATAAGTTATCCCTGCTTTCCTGTAGTATTCCGGTAAGCCAAAATGGCTTTCCTAGGTTTGGATCATTATACCATATAACAGCGCAAATTGCACCATATGAACAATAAAATTTTCGAGCCAATATGATACCTTACGACAAAGTTAAACAATTGCTTTGGCAATCGCTTCGCCCATTTCAACGGTTCCGACGACGGTATCGCCTTTGGCCGCAATATCTCCTGTGCGAAGCCCTTGATCCAGCACGGCATTAACGGCATTTTCGATGGCCAGCGCTTCGGTTTCCAAACCAAACGAATAGCGAAGCATCATAGCAACCGACAAAATTGTCGCAATGGGGTTGGCTTTGTTCTGGCCGGCAATGTCGGGAGCGGAGCCGTGGATCGGTTCATACATACCGAGGGTGTTTTTCCCTTCCACAGAATCGCCCAGCGAGGCGGAGGGGAGCATGCCGATAGAGCCGGTGATCATGCTGGCTTCGTCCGATAGGATATCGCCGAACATGTTGCTTGTCACAATAACGTCGAACTGGCCGGGATTGCGCACCAGTTGCATGGCGGCATTGTCGACCAGCATGTCGGTGCAAGTAACGTCCGGATATTCGGCGGCCAGACGGTGGATTTCCTCGCGCCAGAGGCGGCTGCTTTCCAGCACGTTGGCCTTGTCGATGCTCACAAGCTTTTTGCCGCGCTTTCTGGCCGCTTCGAACGCCACACGGCCGATGCGGTTTACTTCCATAACGCTGTAAGCTTCCGTATCATAGGCTTCCTCGCCGTTTTCCGTTTGCCTTCTACCGCGTTCGCCAAAGTAGATGCCGCCGGTCAGCTCGCGAACGACCATAATGTCCAGCCCCTTGCCGACAACTTCCGGCTTCAACGGGCAAGCGTCGGCCAATGCCGGGTATAAAACGGCCGGGCGGAGATTGGCATACAAGCCAAGGGCAGAACGAAGGCCAAGGAGTGCCCGTTCCGGCCGCAAATGGCCGGGCAGGGTATCCCACTTGGGGCCGCCTACGGCGCCCAGCAGAACGCTGTCGCTTGCTTTGCAAATTTCGACCGTTTCATCTGGAAGCGGAATGCCGAACTTGTCTAAAGCAACGCCGCCTGCCAAAACTTCTTGAAACTCGAAGGTATGACCGTATTTCTTACCAATAACATTTAAAACTTTTATGGCTTCATCGGTGATTTCCGGGCCGATGCCGTCGCCCTTGATGACTGCGATGCGATATTGCATAATTATTCCCCCTGTTGCAGCCGAGCGGACACGGCGTTTACCAACCCGTCAGCGGCGATAATCTGCTGAACAAAAGGCGGGAAGGGCGCAGCGGCGTAAGTCTCGTTTTTCGTGAGGTTTTTGATTTCGCCGGAAACAAAGTCAATTTCAATTTGGTCGCCCTCGGCGATTTTCTCAGAAGCTTCGGGGCATTCCAGAATGGGCAGACCGATGTTAATGGCATTGCGGTAGAAAATGCGGGCAAAAGTGGATGCAATAACGCATGTAATGCCGGATTCTTTGATGGCAATGGGGGCATGCTCGCGGGACGAGCCGCAGCCAAAGTTCTTGCCGGCGACCATAATATCGCCCGGCTTTACTTTGTTGCGAAAGTTTGCGTCAATATCCTCCATGCAATGAGCTGCCAGCTCCTTCGGGTCGGAGGTGTTTAAATAGCGGGCGGGGATAATCACGTCTGTATCTACATTATCGCCGTAGCAAAGGGCGGTGCCTTGTTTCTTCATGGGTTGTTCTCCTTTCACAGCGGTCTAAACTTGATCCGGGGCAGTGATAACACCCGTAATAGCGGAAGCGGCGGCCACAGCCGGGCTGCAGAGGTAGACTTCGCTTTCCGGATGGCCCATGCGGCCGACAAAGTTGCGGTTTGTCGTTGCCAACGACCGCTCGCCCTTGGCCAAAATGCCCATATGACCGCCCAGGCAAGGACCGCAAGTGGGGGTTGAAACGGCGCAGCCGGCCTTGATAAAGGTTTCGATGTAGCCAAGACGCAGCGCATCCAGGTAAATTTTCTGCGTGGCAGGGAAAACAATGACGCGCAAATTCTTGCTGACCTTTTTCCCTTCCAGAATCTTTGCCGCAATCTGCAGATCCTCCAAACGGCCGTTGGTGCAGGAGCCGATAACTACCTGATCGATCCGAAGCCCGGCCGCCTCGTCCACCCAGCGGGTGTTTTCCGGCAGGTGAGGGAAGGCAACCACAGGGCGAAGCGTGGAAAGGTCAATTTCATAGACCGCGTCATACTCTGCGTCTTCGTCGGCTTTGTACACGGTAAAGGGGCGGTCGGATTTTTCGCGGAAGAACTCGATGGTTTTTTCGTCTACTTCGAAGATGCCGTTCTTGCCGCCAGCCTCAATGGCCATGTTTGCCATGGAAAGCCGGTCGTCCATGCTTAGGTGCGCAATGCCGTCGCCCGTAAACTCCAT
>DUUG01000199.1 GCA_012841675.1 Clostridiales bacterium | reverse complement strand
GCACTTGTCCCATATGCCCTTATCCGGCACGTCGGGCTTAGACTTCTATATCGACACGGAAAACGGTTCCTACCACCGGGCGACCTTCGTTCCCCCTTACGACATGAAAGACGGGTACGAGTCTATTGCCTATTTGCCTTCCGGACGGACGCATAATATAACCATCCATTTACCATTATATAATGAGGTCAGCGCGCTCTACATCGGCGTCGCAGAAGGCTCCTCTATCGGAGAAGGGCTTTCCTACCAGCCCAAAGACCCCATTCTTTTCTACGGCTCATCGATTACCCAGGGCGGGTGCGCGTCCAGACCCGGCAATGCCTATGTAAACATGGTGGCAAGCATTCTGAACCGGGATATCCGCTGTCTTGGTTTTTCCGGCAGCGCCAAAGCAGAGCCGGCTATGATTTCCTACCTTGCCAACTGCCAATGCAGCGTGTTTGTGTTAGATTACGACCACAACGCGCCGGATGAAAGCCACTTGCAAGCCACCCACGAGCCTTTGTTCCAAGCGTTTCGCGCAAAGAATCCGGAAACGCCCGTTATCATGCTTTCCAAGCCGGATTTTGATATGAACCCTTCTACCAATACCCGCCGGCGCGATATTATCATGCAAACCTATGTAAACGCAAGGAAAAACGGCGATAAACATGTTTGGTTTATTGACGGTGAGCGGTTGTTTGACGGCCCCTTCCGTCAATCTTGCACCGTGGATACCTGCCATCCCAACGACGCCGGCTTTGTTTGCATGGCCAAAGCGGTCATTACCGCCATCTCGCAGATCGAAAAACCCAATTGGTAATTTGTTTCGGTTTCCGCATACGCGCACAATCCAAACGACTAAAATAGTGCCATTTTTTTCAAATTGGGGGTTGACGAATCCCTCCTTTGTTGGTATACTATACATAACACCCCCACGGGGTGGGGGTATCTGGATGGGAGGCGACCGTATGCGACAAAGATTTGATGTGACCGGTATGACCTGCTCGGCCTGTTCTTCGCATGTGGAGAAAAGCGTCCGCAAGCTAGACGGTGTTACAGACGTGGCCGTCAGCCTATTGCAGAACAGCATGAGCGTTGAGTTTGATGAAAATATAGTTACAACCAGCCAAATTATCCAAAGCGTGCAGGATGCCGGCTACGGCGCTTCCCTGCCGCTTGCGGCGACGAAAACGCCGCAAAAGGAAAGCGCTTCGGCTTTGGCCGCTTCTGAGCAAAAGGCCATGAAAAAACGATTTTGGATTTCGTTTGCCTTCCTTGTTCCGCTTATGTACCTTGCCATGTACCCCATGGTGGCAGAGTGGCTTGGCCTGCCGGTGCCTTCTTTTATGCATCATACGTTTCACGGCCCGGAAAACGGCGTTACCTTTGCATTTACGCAATTTTTACTGCTTCTCCCGATTTTATATGTCAATCGCAAGTATTTCCAAGCGGGTTTTAAAGCTTTATGGCGCCGTTCGCCCAATATGGATTCTCTGATTGCCATTGGCTCCTCGGCGGCAGTGGTGTACGGAATCTACGCTATCTTCCGTATCGGCTATGCCGTAGGACACGGCGATTTGGCAACGGCATCCCATTACACCATGGACATTTATTTTGAATCGGCGGGCACGATTCTAACCTTAATTACCCTTGGCAAATATTTAGAAGCCCGCTCTAAGGGCAGAACCTCGGAAGCCATCGAAAAACTCATGAATCTAGCCCCCAAAACCGCCACTATTCTGCGGGACGGCAAGGAAGTGGAAGTGCCTGTCGATGAAGTGCAGGTGGGTGACACGGTAGTTATCCGCCCAGGGCAAAGCATTCCCGTTGATGGCGTAGTAATCGAAGGAAGCTCCTCGGTGGACCAGTCCATGCTCACCGGCGAAAGCATCCCTGTGGAGAAAAAGGAAGGCGGCAAGGTCGTTGCCGCCACTATCAACAAAACCGGCTATTTCCAGTTTAAAGCGGAAAAAGTGGGAAGCGACACCACCCTATCCCAGATTATTGAGCTGGTGGAAGAAGCATCGGCCTCCAAAGCGCCTATTTCCAAGCTGGCCGACAAAATCAGCGGCATTTTCGTTCCCATTGTGATTTTGATTGCCATTCTCTCCGCTGTTGTCTGGCTGATAGCAGGCAGGGACATCGCCTTTGCCCTATCCATTGCCATTGCCGTTCTCGTTATCTCCTGCCCCTGCGCTTTGGGGCTTGCGACACCGGTGGCCATTATGGTCGGCACCGGAAAAGGGGCACAGCACGGCATTCTCATTAAATCCGCTGAAGCCTTGGAAACCGTCCACGCCATTTCTGCCGTGGTGCTGGACAAAACCGGCACCGTTACCGAGGGAAAACCCGCGGTTACCGATATTTTGCCTGCGGAAGGAATCGACAGCGACTGGCTTTTGACCGTTGCGGCATCCCTTGAGCGCTCCTCCGAGCATCCGTTGGCCGAAACCATTGCGTCCAAAACCGAGGAAAAACAGCTTGCTCCCCTGCCCGTATCCGACTTTGAAGCCATTTCCGGCCGAGGTATTCGGGCACAAATCAACGGTGTTTCCTACTTTGCCGGCAACCTTGCTCTCATGCAGGAAAACGGCATTCCCCTGGCAGATTGGGCAGAGCGGGCGGAAACGCTTGCCGGCGAGGGCAAAACGCCCCTGTATTTCGCCGGCAACAGCAAACTGCTTGGTTTGATTGCGGTGACTGATATGGTGAAGCCTACAAGCAAGGAAGCCATTGCGCAACTGAAATCCATGGGCCTGTCTGTTACCATGCTGACCGGCGACAACAAAGCAACAGCGGAAGCCATCCGAAAGCAAATGGGCATTGACCGGGTCATTGCCGAAGTGCTTCCCCAGGATAAAGAGCGGGAAATCCGCCGCCTGCAAGAAGAAGGCCACCGAGTGGTCATGGTAGGCGACGGCATCAACGACGCCCCTGCTCTGGCACGTGCGGACGTGGGCATTGCCATCGGCGCGGGTACAGATATTGCCATTGAATCGGCGGATATTGTGCTTATGAAAAGTGATCTTGCCGATGTAGTCACGGCCATACAGCTTGGAAAAGCGACCATCCGCAATATTAAGCAAAACCTTTTCTGGGCGTTCTTCTACAATACGTTAGGCATCCCCTTGGCGGCCGGCACGCTTATTCCCCTGTTGAATATCAAGCTCGACCCCATGTTTGCCGCCGCGGCTATGAGCCTTAGCTCCATCTTTGTTGTAACCAATGCCCTGCGCTTAAAATTCTTTAAACCCAAGCTTAGAAAGGAGCGTTCCGTATGAAGAGGGTTCTAACCATTGAAGGCATGACCTGCGGCCATTGCTCTGCCCGTGTGGAAAAAGCCCTCCATGCCCTGCCCGGCGTGAAGGCCAAAGTAAATCTCAGTAAAAAACAGGCTATCGTTTCCGGCAATGCTTCCGACGAACAGCTTACAAAAGCAGTCACCGACGCCGGCTACAAGGTAGTTTCTGTGACGGAGAAGAAAGGGCTGTTCGGCCGGTAAATTCCCCTCTCGAAAGGAAGTGAGTGTTTGCAGGCAGACAAGACGAAAGTTTTGAGGCTTTTAAAAACCGCCCGCGGGCAGCTGGATGGGCTTATGAAAATGGTGGAGGAAGACCGATACTGCATCGATATTTCTCATCAGCTACTAGCTACACAGGCCATCCTGCGCCGGGCCAATAATGATATTTTAAAGGCCCATCTGGCCGGCTGCGTGTCTGAGGCTATTCATAGCGGCAACGGAGAAGAAAAGATAGAAGAAATTCTTAAGATATTAGAGGAACTTACAAAATAAAACATAAAACCGGCTTTTGGCCGGTTTTTATGTTTTGACGAGAAGAACTTTTTTGTGTGTGGAGCAAAAAAGCGGAATATAATCCTTTCTTATGTTTTTTGGCAACGAAAATAGCTTATGATTGTCCTTACGTATCAAACATTTTTATTAAAATGGAAAATATAGCTTGTATTTTACCGGGTTTTGTGATAAAATACATAAGGTTATCAACCGCCATTACACACACGCGGTAACTATTTCGGCGCGTTCGGAATTTACGGGCTAAATTCCGTGCCGTTTAGGCGGACCCGCGTGGAGGTAAAAAACATTTTTTAGGAGGAAAAACCATGGCTGTCGTATCAATGAAAAACCTGCTCGAAGCCGGCGTCCATTTCGGACATCACACTCGCCGGTGGAATCCCAAAATGGCCAAGTATATTTTCACGGAGCGCAATGGCATCTATATCATTGACCTGCAGAAAACCGTGAAAAAGCTGGATGAGGCCTACTACTTTGTCCGCGATATCGCCGCCAACGGCGAATCCATTCTCTTTGTCGGAACGAAAAAACAGGCGCAGGACGCTATTCGCGACGAGGCTGAGCGCTGTGGTATGTATTATGTCAATGCCCGTTGGCTCGGCGGCATGCTGACCAACTTCAACACCATTCAGAAGCGGATTGACCGGCTGCTCCATCTGCAGAAAATGGAAGAAGACGGAACCTTTGCTCTTCTGCCCAAGAAGGAAGTTATGAAGCTACACGGCGAGATTGAGCGCCTTGAAAAATATTTGGGCGGCATCAAAACCATGCGCAAGCTGCCCGGTGCGGTATTCGTGGTGGATCCTCGCAAGGAAAAAATCGCCATTGCCGAATCCCGGAAGCTGGGTATCCCTGTTGTGGCTATTGTTGACACCAACTGCGATCCCGACGAAGTGGATTTTGTTATCCCCGGCAACGATGACGCTATCCGCGCCATTAAGCTGATTTCCCAGACTATGGCTAACGCTGTTTTGGAAGGCCGTCAGGGCGAAGATGCCTCTTCTGACGAATCTAATGAAGTAACCTCCGAAGAAACCGCTCCTGTCGAAGCGGAAACTGTGGCCGAATAAGAAAACTTGCGAAAGGAGCATTAACATGGCTATTACTGCAAAAGACATTCAAGCTCTGCGCGAAGCAACCGGCGTTGGCATGATGGATTGCAAAAAAGCGCTGATCGAATCGGACGGCGACATGGAAAAAGCGATTGTTTTGCTTCGTGAAAAGGGTTTGGCCGCTGCTGCCAAAAAGGCTAGCCGCGTTGCCGCCGAGGGCATGGTCGATGCCTATGTTTCCGAAAAGGACGGTTCGGCCGTTGTTTTAGAAGTCAATATCGAAACCGACTTTGCCGCCAAGAACGAAGCATTTATCGGGTTTGTCAAAACCCTGTCAAATTTGATTGCCGAGAACAACCCCGCCGATGTGGAAGCTCTGTCTAATCTTCCCTATCCGGGCACCGAAGGCACCGTTCAGCAGGAAGTTCAGAACATGGTTCTGACCATTGGCGAAAACATTCAGATTCGCCGTTTTGAGAGTTTGAACGGCGGCGCCAACATTGTGAACGCCTCTTACGTTCATATGAATGGCAAAATCGGCGTTATCGCTTCCATGGAAGTTTCGGAAAATCTTGTGGGCAACGCCGAAGTGGTCCAGGTGGGTAAAGATCTGTGCATGCAGGCTGCTGCTATGCGTCCCTCTTGGCTTGACAGAGACAGCGTTCCCGCCGACCGCGTGGCTTCTGAGAAGGAAATTCTCATGACCCAAACCGTAAACGAAGGCAAGCCTGCCCATGTGGCCGAGAAAATCGTTGCCGGCCGCATCAACAAGTTCTTCCAGGAAATGTGCCTGATGGAGCAGGATTTCATTAAGGACGGCAGCGTTTCCGTTAAGAAATATGTAGACGGCGTTGCCAAGTCTTTGGGCGGCGAAATTAAGCCTGTCGCGTTTATCCGTTACGAGCGCGGTGAAGGCATTGCCAAAAAAGAAGATAACTTTGCTGCCGAAGTAGCCGGCATGGTAAAGTAAAATTTATTAAACTGAAGCCGTGGAGCATTTTGTTCCACGGCTTTTTATATGCTTATATACATCAATACGCCAAGCAGCCCTGACATGGTTTGTTGGGGGTATTTTGCGTGAGTTGATGGAAGGAAGCAATGTATTATTG
>DUUG01000198.1 GCA_012841675.1 Clostridiales bacterium | reverse complement strand
GGCTTCTTCCGCCGTATGCTTTCGCCCTGCGGCTTTTAGCACCTCGTCCGAAAAGCTTTGGGGGTTGACGCTAATGCGGTTAACGCCGTAGGCGTTCAAAACCGTGATTTTATCCGCAGAAATCGTATCCGGCCGACCTGCTTCCACGGTAATTTCGCAAGAAGATAAAAGCGGAAGGTGCTTTTGCGCCGTTTCCAGCAAAACCTGAAGCTGGCCGGCGGGAAACACCGTCGGCGTGCCCCCGCCTACATACAGCGCGCGAACCTTTGCGCCGCCGGATGCCATAGCATCTCCCGTTGCGGCAATTTCCCGGCATACATCGGAAAGATAGGCCGAGGTTTTTTCTTCGCTTTGTCCTGCCGCCATGGGGCCGATAAAAGAGCAGTAGGCACAGCGGGAAGGGCAAAAAGGAACGCCAATATACACCGCCGCGTCTTTGCAGCCTGTGTTTTTTTCCGCCTGTATGGCAATTTCCGCCAAAGAAACGGCCAATTTTGCCTTCTCCGGCTGCACAAAAAAGCGGGTCGAAAGAGTTTTCTTTGCTTCCTTAGGCGGCATTTCTTCCAGCAGCAGACGGGCCAGCTTCGCAGGGCGAACGCCGGACATAACGCCCCAGGCAGGCCTCTCCCCCGTAATGGCGGTTATGGCCAAAAAGGCCGCCCGCCGCGCTATATGCCGAATTTGCACCTGCCGCTTTTCCTCGTTTTCATCCTTTGCAAAGATATGGCGGCAGGTTTTTTGCACTTCCTGGCCCTTATAGCGCAGATAGAAGCTGGACAAAACACTTTTTTCCGTTACCTTGACAGTGGACGAGCCGTAGTCCTCCCCCGAATGTATAACCGCTTCCTCCACCGGGCCAATTTCGGCTCTCGGAGCGGCTTGGGGCAGAAGCATCAGGGCCGTCTGTTCCATATCAAATAAAAAGTTATGATTTATAAAAATTCGCATGAATCGCCCTATTCATCCCTTACGCCGGCCGCTTGCCGCAGCTCGCTGTTGTGCTCCCGTTCGATGCCCAATGTGGTCGGCTCGCCGTGGCCGGGAAAAACAATATAATCGCCCGACATGTAGTACAAATCCCGCAGAGTACCCCGCATGGTGTACGAATCTCCGCCGGGCAGGTCGGTTCTGCCCGTGTCCCCTGCAAAAAGAGTATCTCCGGAGAACATCATATTCTCAATGAAAATACACATGGAGCCCGGCGTATGCCCCGGCGTGTGAACAAACAGGGCTTCCACGCCTCCTACCAGCGTCTTTTCCCCGCCGGAGAGGGTAATATCCGCTTTGCAAACGCGAAAAGGCTCGGACATAATGGAAAGATACAGGGACCGATGCGCACTTTCCAAACACTCGGCATCGTTTTTATGAATCACAACGCGAGCGCCCGTATGGGCTTTCACCTGCTGAACGGCTAAAATATGGTCAAAGTGGCCGTGGGTAAGAAAAATATTCTTCACCTGCAGACGGTTTTCATCAATGAAATCGATGATTTTTTGCGCTTCACCGCCGGGATCAATGACGGACGCTTCCCTATTACCCGCATGATAAATCACATAGGTATTGGTTCTGCCCCGGCCGACAACAAGCGTTTTCACTTCCATTTTGGCGCATCCCCTTTCCCGTTCCGCATATTTATGAAAGCCTATTGGTATCCAGTAGCAACGTAACAGGCCCGTCGTTTACGAGCGATACCTGCATATCCGCTCCAAAAACACCCGTTTCCACGGCAAATCCTTCCTGCCGGCAGGCGTTTACAAGCAGTTCACAAAGGGCTTTGGCCTTCTCCGGCGCTTCTGCCCGGGTAAAGGAAGGCCGCCTGCCCTTGGCCCAATCGCCGCAGAGCGTAAAGTTGGAAACAACAAGCAATTTCCCGCCAATATCGGCAAGGGAGCGGTTCATCTTGCCGTTCTCGTCTTCAAAAATGCGCAGTCCTACGCACTTTCTCGCTAGAAACAAGGCATTTTCTTCCGTATCGCCCTGTTCCACGCCCAGTAGGACTAAAAGCCCCCGATCTATAGCGGCGCATACCTCCCCCGCCACGGAAACGGAAGCGGATAAGACCCGCTGTACACAAACGGTCATTATGATCCTCCTAAAGCCGAGGCAGGGCCGATGTGCCCGCCCGCTCAATTCCCTGCACGCCTTTAATCCGCTTCAAACGCACGCAAATCGAATCCAAATGGCTCCTCCCCATTACACTAATGGTGAGCTGTACCATCACATCGCCCCGGCCCAGATCCTTCGTTTGAAGCCCATGAAGCGGAATGTGCATACCTGCCAGCTGGACGGTCAAATCGGCAATGAGTGCCTCCCTGTCTTTGGCAAGCACTTGTATCACAACCTCGTAGCTTGTACTAATATCGTCTGCCCAAGAAACCGGCACAAACCGGTCGCCTGTATCGGCGCTTTTCTCCAGCGACCGCACGTTAATACAGTCAATACAGTGCACAGACACGCCGTACCCCCGTGTTACAAAGCCGGTAATGCTGTCCCCGGGAACGGGCGTACAGCAGCGGGCAAACTTGACCAGCACCGAATCCATGCCCTCGACGATAATACCGCTTTGGGACTTTCTGGCCGGCCGGACGTTGATTAAAAGCGTTCCATCCGAGCAGCCTGATTCCCGCGTTCTCCGCTGGCATTCCTCGCGCAGGCGGTTGACCACCCGTGCGACAGTAATCCCGCCATAGCCGATGCCGGACAAAAGCTCTTCCAGAGAATGGAAGGAAAGCTTGCGGATTACAGGGCCGATAATCTCCTCTTTTTCCAGCACGGCCTGATCGATGCCGTTGCGCCGAAGCTCTCGTTCCAGGCTTTCCCTGCCCTGTTGAATATTTTCTTCTCTTTTTTCCTTCTTAAACCATTGTTTGATTTTGGATCTGGCTTCGCTGGTCCGCACCAGCTTCAGCCAGTCTCGGCTTGGCCCGTGGCTTGCTTTGGAGGTCAGCACTTCGACAATGTCGCCGTTTTGCAACTCCCCGTCAATGGGGACAATGCGGCCGTTGACCTTCGCGCCTACCATGCGGTTACCCACTTCCGAGTGGATGGCATAGGCAAAGTCGATAGGCGTTGCCCCCGCCGGCAGGTTAATCACATCGCCCTTCGGCGTAAACACATACACCTCGTCGGCGAACATATCAATTTTAAAGTTGCTGATGAAATCCTCCGCGTCGGCATCCTGCTGGTTTTCCAGCATTTTGCGGATCCATTCCAGCTTGGTATCGTAAGAAGGGTTGCCTTCTATTAGGCCTTCCTTGTATTTCCAGTGAGCCGCCACACCGTACTCCGCCACATGGTGCATCTGCCATGTGCGAATCTGCACCTCAAAGGGAATGCCTTCTCGGCCGATGACCGTGCTGTGGAGCGACTGATACATATTGGGCTTCGGCGTGCTGATATAATCTTTAAACCGGCCGGGAATGGGCTTATACATATCGTGTATTAAGCCGAGAATGTTGTAGCAGTCGTCTTTGGTGTCCACAATGACACGCATGGCGTATAAGTCATACACCTCGTCAAAGGTCTTATTCTGCATAAACATTTTGCGGTAGATGCTGTATATATGCTTAACCCGGCCTTCGATATAGACATCCTTCAGCCCTGCCTCGGCAAAACGCTCGTGCATACGCTCTTTGATTTGACTAATCAAAACGTTTCGCACATGGCTGGTTTTTTCCAGCTCGGCGGTGATTTCGGCGTACCCGTAGGGGTCTAAAAATTGCAGCGATAGATCCTCCAGCTCCCATTTCAGCTTGGTAACACCTAGCCGATGGGCAATGGGGCTGTAAACATCCATGGTTTCCAGGGCAATTTCCCGCTGTTTATCCGGCGGTTTTGCAGAAAGGGTGCGCACATTGTGAAGCCGGTCTGCCAGCTTGATGACAATAACGCGAATGTCCTTTGCCATGGCGATAAACATCTTGCGCAGGTTTTCCATTTCCTGCTCTGCCTTGCTGGAATAGGGAATGCGAGCCAGTTTGGTAAGGCCCTCGACGAGCCCGGCCACGTTCTCTCCGAATTGGGCGGAAATTTGCTCTTTCGTTACATTTGTATCTTCCAGCGTATCATGCAAAAGCGCGGAAACAACAGACTCGGCATCCATTTCCAGCCCTGCCACAATTTCTGCCACGGCCAGCGGATGGCTTACATACGGCTCGCCGCTTTCGCGCTTTTGCCCTTCATGGGCCTGCACGGCCAGGGCATACGCCGCTTGAATGCGAGGAACTTCCTCCTCTCGGCCATAGCGCCGGTATGTTTCGAGTAATTTCGTTAGTTGCTGTTCCATGCATATGCCCCCTTTCTGCCAAATGAGTTTACGCGCTTTGCTTTATCAATCGAAGCATCAGATCTGTTTTATCCAAATCTACCTTTCCCGAACCCGTGTTGCAAAATACAATGCTCTGCTCCTCGTTAAAGTCTGCCGCCGGCTCGGACATCTGAATAAGCCCCGCTTCCGAAAACACCTGCAGGGCAATCAGAACGGAAAGCTCATCCAGAGAAGTGGCTTTGCCATTTTCCTCATCCCTTGCATAACAATAGAGAAGCGCCGGACTTGTTTTAATCCGCTTGCCCTGGGCCAATCTTTGCAGCCCCCGCCAAACAGTGGCAAACACCGAACGGTTCGGCACGGCAATCGGGTTTCGAAGGGCCGACACGCCCTTTGTAAGCAGTTGAACGAGGGTTTTTTCCGCTTCCTGCTCCCGGTGTCTCTGTTCCTGCGCCGGCCGCAGATCCTGCACCGTCAGCTGCACGCTTTCCTGGCCGCGGTAATGGTTGATTTCGGCAAAGAAAGCCACATCCACCCGATCCCCCGGCCGATAGCGAAGCGCATCCGCCCGCAAGCGGAAGCACAATGCCGGCAGAACCCATTCGTCTGCTTCCACCATGAGCTTTACATGCTTTCCGCCCGAAAGAGGAATCACCTGCTTAACCTCTGCATTAAAAAGCGCAAAAACCGGCTGGGGATTGCCGGCGCCAAAGGGGGCCAGCTTTTCTAAAGAACGGACGTTTGCTATGGTCAATAAATCCCCCGTTACCCAACAGTCAATATCCAATTCAGGCCCGACGGGCGTTTGAAGTTCTTCTTTTACAATGGATAAAAAGGCCTGCTTAAAGGCCGGAAAGTTTTCCGCTTCCATAATAAGCCCAGCCGCGTTTTCGTGTCCGCCGCACTGGCCCAGTCCTTCGCAGGCACGACATAAGGCATGGTAAAGGTCGAACCCCAACACACTTCGGGCCGACCCCTTAACAAGACCGTCCTCTCGGGCAGCCAGAACCGTAGGCATACCGTATTTGTCGGCAAGCCGGGCGGCAACAATGCCTATTGTGCCCGGGTGCCATCCGTCGCCGCAGAGGACGATGGCTTTGTTTTCAGATATTTCGTCCCACTCCGCCTCGATCATTTCCTGCGCCGAGGCGAAAAGCTCGCTTTCGGCTTCTCTCCGCTGGTCGTTTAAGCTGCAAAGAGCGCGGGCCCTTGCCGTTGCCTCCTCGTCGGTTTCGGCCAGAAACAAGGCCAGGGCTTCATCGGCGGAGGCCATGCGGCCGGCGGCATTGATCCGCGGAGCCAAAGAAAAGCTCACAGCAATGGGAGAAAGGGCGCGAGACAGAGAAGCTTCTCTCGACAGGGCGCAAAGGCCCTTGTTTTCCGTTTCACAGAGCAAGGGCATCCCTTGCGCCACCAGCCGCTTGTTTTCCCCGGTCAGCGGCATGACATCCGCCAAGGTGCCTAGTGCCACAGCATCGCCGTACCGGGCGAGGATGGCATCGTCGTTTCCCTCCAACGCCCTAAGCAATGTAAACGCAACGCCGACACCGGCCAAATCCTTATACGGATAGCGGCAATCGGCCCGGTGGGGATTGATAACAGCCACCGCTTGCGGCAGCTCGCTTCCGCATTGGTGATGGTCTGTAATAATCAAATCCATGCCGAGGACTTTGGCATGGGCAGCCTCCTCCACGGCCGTAATCCCCGCATCTACGGAGATAACTAGCTTCGTTCCTCTCTGGGCAATCTCCGTAAGGGCATCTACGGACAGGCCATATCCCTCTACCCGGTCAGGTATGCAGCTGTCCACCTGGGCGCCCTTGCCCCGAAGATAGGAAAGCATTAGATACGTTGCCGTTACACCGTCTACATCATAGTCGCCAAATATGGTTATCTTTTCGCCGTTTTCCAGCGCTTTTTGAATCCTTTGGCAGGCTTTTTCCATATCTGCCATTAAGAAAGGGTCACCAAGTGGGGTATTGGCGGAAAAAAGCGCCATTTTAATGCCTTCTTCCGTATGTATGCCCCGAGCGTGCAACACCGCCGCTAGCAGCGGGGTTAATTCCGGATTTTGAGAAAGGGCGCTTTCCTGCGGACAACCCGCCGAATGCACCCGCCATTGTTTCCAAGTCATTGATTTCTCCTGAAAATACTTTACTTACTGTCTATTATAGCAATTTTTTGCCTATATGACAAGCAAAAAGCCTGCCTTTAGAACAAAGGCAGGCTGAAAGCTTAATAATTTCTATATCTTCTGTTTTGCATTCTTTCTCGGGCTTTTCTGCGTTTCCTGCGCCGATATTGCTTGTAGAAATACAGGAATGCAATGAAAAGCACAATGAGAATAATTAATATGGCAACGATAATTCCGATGATTTTCAAGAAGGTAAGTAGAAATTTGCCGATTTTAATACCCGACCCGCCGGTCTTATTGGGATCGGTGGTGGGCGATGTCGTTTCCCCTGGCGTAGTAACGGCAACGGGCGTGACCGTTACATCCAGCTTAATATCATCCAGCAGAACTTCCTCTGTGCCATCGCCTACGTCATAGTAGAGATATGCCGTATACTCATAGGACGAGCCTTCCACAATGGTGGACGGCAGCTCTCTGGCCTTGGCCTTAACATTGATGGGATCGTAATCGTTTCGAAGCAGAATGCTTACTTCCTGTGCCAAGGCAAGTGTCGCCTCGCCTGTGGTTACACCGTCCTTGGTGACCGGCACCTTCAAACTTCCCAGCTTGTCAGGCGTAAAGGTGTAGGGAGTGAATTCGGAAAAACCGTAATCCAGCAAAGCGGCCGCATCTTTATAAATGGTACCATCTGTTTCACCTTTCAGCACCACGGCAATTAGGTGACGTCCGTTGCGTTCCGCAGTTTGCACCAGCGTGTATCGGGCCGGCGTCGTTCTTCCGATTTTGCCGCCGGTGGAACCTTCATAAAAATAGGCCGACTGAATATGCATTAAGCATTTGGTAGACATATACCGCTCTTCCATATGTAGCTGTGTCGGCGGCATGGTGTATCTTGGTTGGTTGAAGTAGGCCATAAAGGCCGGCTGTCCCATGGCATGGCGCATCAAAACGGCCATATCATGGGCCGTGGTATAGTGCTGTTCGCTATGAAGCCCTGTGGGATTCCTAAAATTGGTGCCCGTCATCCCAAGCTCTTGGGCTTTTGCGTTCATCTCATCCACAAAGTTTGAAACACTGTCTCCGCCTAAGTATTCGGCAACGACCAAGGCTGCATCATTGGCAGAGCGAAGCAGCATAGCGTAAATGGCGTCTTGCAGGGTTAAAATTTCGCCTGCCCGCAGATTTATGGTGGCATACCCTCCGCCGGCCAATGGTTCCAACGCTGTAGAGGTGACGGAAAGCTTTGTATCGCCCGGGGTTTCCGAAGCAATCAATGCCGTCATAATGGTGGTCAGGCTCGCCGGATACAGGCGGCTATCTGGATTTTTTGCATATAAAACTTGTCCGGTGGCGGCATCCATTAAAAGAGCGGCTTCGGAGTTGATCGTCGGCGGGGCGGCGAAAACAGGAAGCGCAAAACTGATAAAAAGCATCAACGCCAGCATAAGGCATCCTGCCTTTTGGAATATTTTCTTGTACCGGCTCATGATTTGTCCCCCTTATGTTTTCGGCCGCGCGGTTTTTCGCCGTTTTTCTACATTATGTCTCCTATATTTTCCCTTAAAATCACCAATTTGTCAAGTGCTTTTTGTATTTCGGCAAGAAACTTTCCAATTTATTTCCTATGCGTTGTAAACATTTACCAAAACAACCGTAAGGGTTTCCTTATTTAATCCATAAGCCCGCCGGACAAAACAAAGTGATTTTTTTTAAATGTAAGAAGGCCTTCCTTCTGCATATTGCCAAGTTCTTTGGAAAGGGCGCTTCGGTCTGCGCCTAAGTAATCGGCCAGCTCCTGGCGATTAAATGGAATAGTAAAAACGCGGCTTTTCGCCTGCAAAGCCTGGGCAGACAAATAAGAGATCAGTTTGTCGCGAATGGTTTTCTTCGACAAAGTCTCAATTTTCTGGCTTAGCTGTACGTTTTTAACGGCCAAAATCCGCATCATGTTGGCAATGAGCCTTGCATGATAGGTGCAGTGAGAACATGTGGTGATGATTTTCCGATAATCAATGAAATACACCTCCGTCGGCTCCACGGTATACACGCTGACAGGGAGTACGGCCGTATCGGCGCAGGCAAACGCCTCGGAGAACAAATCACCCTCCGAAAGCCTTGCCAAAATAGATCGGTTGCCTAAAAAATCCTCGTTTATGACCTGCACAACGCCTTTTGCGATAATACCGATGGAGGTAACCTTGTCGCCTGCCAGACAAATGGCATCCTTTTTCTCGTATGACCGGATTACCGGTGAAAGACATCCTATCAGCGACTGTATATCCTTTTCCGAAATCCCCGCAAACAAAGGCGATTTTTGAAAAACGGAAAAATGCATCTATTTTCCCTCATTTCCGTGGTATAAACAACAGACAAGTTTGAGAGTAGTATAGTATACTTAAGCTACAACGTCAAGCAAAAGTAAAGGAGAATAGAAATGATTCGTCAAATGATTGAAATAGATGAAGAAAAGTGCATCGGCTGCGGTCTGTGTGTCACTGCGTGTCACGAAGGCGCCATTGAAATTATCGATGGCAAGGCCAAGCTCATTCGAGACGATTTTTGCGACGGACTCGGAAACTGCCTGCCCGTCTGCCCAACGGATGCCATTTCCTTTGTAGAAAGGGAAGCGCTTCCCTTTGACGAGGCCGCTGTCATAGCCGCTAAGAAAGCCAAGGAAGAAGCCGAAAAATCAAAGCTTTCTGCCGACGGTTGTCCGGGAAGCAGGGCCACCATTTTGCACGCAGGCGGCGGTTGCCCCGGCAAGATGGCAAAAGCCCTTGCCCGGACGGAGCGCCCTGCCGCATCCAAAGAAGAGGAAGCAAATAACGCTATCAGCGAGCTTCGCCAGTGGCCCGTACAGATTAAGCTGGTGCCGGTCAATGCTCCGTATTTTGACAATGCGAACCTGCTGATTGCCGCCGACTGCACGGCTTACGCCTACAACGGCTTCCACGGCAAATTTATAAAAAACCGCATTACCCTGATTGGCTGCCCCAAGCTGGACGAGGGCGATTATGCGGAAAAGCTGATGGCTATTTTGCAGCATAACAACATCAAAAGCGTTACCATTGTCAGAATGTCTGTGCCTTGCTGCGGCGGACTTTCCCAGGCTTCTATCAAAGCGCTGCAAAACTGTGGCAAGATGATTCCTTGGCAGGTCGTTGTCATTACGCCCGACGGAGAAATTTTAGAAGACTGACTTGAAAATGCTAATATACAGTATATTAATGAACTTAACTTTCGCAAAAGCGAACTGCTCGTCTATGCCTTAAACGGTACGGACATATCACCCATGACGGCACCGAACATATTTTTTAAGGCCGGTCAGGCCATTGTCATATTCCGCAGGGAATCCTTGCGGCGATAAGAACGTTTAAAATGCTTATGTGGTTTTTCAAATATCAATAAAATTAGGTAGGAGTGGGAAAATGGATCATATGTTTTGTTTTCAATGTGAACAGACGGCCAGAGGGACCGGATGTACCGGAAAAGCCGGTGTTTGCGGCAAAAAAGAGGATACGGCTTTTCTGCAGGACGAATTGACCGGTGCTTTAATCGGTCTGGCTC
>DUUG01000015.1 GCA_012841675.1 Clostridiales bacterium | reverse complement strand
TGCACCAAAAGGTGCAGGCTTTTTAAATTTTAGGCTTAGTACATGCCCATGCCGCCGTCCATGCCGCCACCGGCCGGAGCAGGTGCGGGAGGCTCGGGCTTATCGGCAACAAGCGCTTCCGTTGTCAGAACCATGGAAGCAATGCTGGCCGCGTTCTGCAGAGCAAAGCGAGCAACCTTAGCAGGGTCAACAATACCGATCTTGACCATATCCACATATACTTCGTTCAAAGCGTCAAAGCCGAAGTTGGCCTTCTTGGCAGTCTTAATCTTCTCCAGAACGATAGAACCGTCAATGCCGGAGTTGGCCGCAATCTGCTTGACAGGCTCTTCCAGAGCTTTGATAACGGCGCGTACGCCGGTTCTCTCGTCACCATCGGTCGCTTTCATAAGCTTCTCAATCGCAGGAATGGCGTTGACATAAGCCGTACCGCCGCCGCAGACGATGCCTTCTTCAACCGCTGCACGGGTGGAGTTCAAAGCATCTTCAATGCGCAGCTTCAGTTCCTTCATCTCGGTTTCGGTAGCAGCACCAACCTTGATGACGGCAACGCCGCCGGACAGCTTGGCCAGCCGCTCTTGCAGTTTTTCACGGTCAAAGTCGGAGGTTGTGACTTCGATTTGCGCTTTAATCTGGTTGATACGCGCTTTAATTTCATCAGCTTCGCCAGCACCGTCAACAATGATGGTGTTTTCCTTGCTGATTTTCACCTGACGGGCACGGCCCAGAGAAGAAATCGTCGTTTCCTTCAGGTCAAGACCCAGCTCTTCGGAAATGACTTCGCCGCCGGTTAAGATAGCGATGTCTTTGAGCATTTCCTTGCGGCGGTCGCCAAAGCCGGGAGCCTTGACAGCAACGCAAGTAAACGTGCCGCGGAGCTTGTTGACAATCAGTGTTGCCAGGGCTTCGCCTTCCACGTCCTCTGCGATGATTACGAGCTTCTTGCCAGCCTGCACAATCTGCTCAAGCACGGGCAAAATTTCCTGAATGTTGGAAATCTTTTTATCGGTAATCAGGATATACGCATCGTCGATGACGGCTTCCATCTTATCCGAATCCGTTACCATGTAAGGCGTGATATAGCCGCGGTCAAACTGCATACCTTCGACGATTTCGCTGTAAGTCTCGGCGGTTTTGGACTCTTCCACGGTGATAACGCCGTCATTGGAGACCTTTTCCATAGCATCGGCAATGAGATTTCCGATTTCGGTGCTGCCAGAGGAAACAGCAGCAACCTGAGCAATGTCAGAGTTGCCGGAAACGGGAACGGCATTCTCTTTAATCGCGGCAACCGCTGTATCCACAGCCTTGGAAATGCCGCGGCGCATAATCATGGGGTTGGCACCGGCAGCCAGGTTTTTCAGGCCTTCCCGCACCAAAGCCTGCGCCAGCAGGATGGCGGTGGTGGTTCCGTCGCCGGCCACATCGTTGGTCTTGGTGGCAACTTCCTTCAGAAGCTGGGCACCCATATTCTCAAATTGGTCTTCCAGCTCGATTTCCTTGGCGATGGTAACACCGTCGTTGGTAATCAAGGGAGCGCCGAATTTCTTGTCAAGCACTACGTTACGACCCTTGGGACCCAAGGTGATCTTTACGGTATCGGCAACCTTATTAATACCGACTTCTAAAGAGCGGCGGGCGTCTTCGCTGTATTTCAACAGTTTTGCCATAAATGAATAGTTCCTCCTCAAATGTTTATGGTATATGCAAAAGTTATTCGCAGATGGCTAGAATATCACTCTGACGAACAATGGTATATTCCTCGCCGTCAATTTTGATCTCGGTACCGGAATACTTGCTGGTGATAACCTTGTCGCCTACTTTAACGTGCATGACAACTTCCTTACCATCCACGTTACCACCGGGGCCAACGGCAATAATCTCGGCCACTTGGGGCTTTTCTTTGGCGGAACCAGTCAAAATAATACCACTCTTGGTGGTTTCTTCGGCTTCGACCATTTTAATCACAACGCGGTCAGCCAAGGGCTTCAACTTCATGTTTGTCTTCCTCCTCAATTTAGCGTGTGTGCAGTATTTGTTTCGTAGGTGTTAGCACTCTTACGCATCGAGTGCTAACACCTATATCATAATGAATTTGGAGATCTTTTACAAGTTACATTATGCCCAAAATTCCCCTCGTCCAAAATAACCCATTTGCACAATTTTCATAAAATTTCTACTATATGCGTTGAACAAGCAAATGTTTCGTTTTGTCATGATTTTTACATTCTAAACGAATATGCCCGCTTAAAGCAAAGCAAAATAACCATTTTTATGATAATCTGTCCATTACTCCAGTGGTGACAGATGCCAAATTTTCTCGTTATACTCGGCAATACAGCGGTCACTGGAGAAAAAGCCCGAGCAGGCTGTATTCCAAACGGCTTTTTCCCGCCACAGCGCCTGATTTTGATATAACTTGGAGAGCCGGCTGCTGGCTTGGGCGTAGCTTGCAAAGTCCGTGAGATAAAGATACGGATCCGCCGGGCCACCATCCCCGTTTAGAAGATAGTCTTTTAACGAAGCCGTATTTTCCGACAGGGTTCCGTCCGCCAGTGCATCAACAACCCGCGCCAAGCCGCGTTTTGCCGTTCTATGCAAGCAAAGGCCAATTATTTATGCAAGCATTTGCCGATACAGCTCTAAATATTGGCCGGCGGATTGGTTCCAAGAAAAATCCCGGCGCATACAGCGGCGCATGAGCTTGCTCCACAACTCCTTATCCTCATAACACGAAAGGGCATAGCGCAGCGTATTCGCCAAATCCTGCGCCTCATAGGAAGCAAAGGAGAAGCCGAAGCCCTTGCCCATCGCTTCGTTGTAAGCTTCCACCGTATCCGCCAACCCACCCGTTTCCCGCACAAGCGGAACAGTGCCATAGCGCATGGCGATCATCTGCGCTAGGCCGCAGGGTTCAAACAGCGACGGCATTAAAAACAAATCGGCACCGGCATACATGCGGTGGGCCAGCTCGTTGCTATATGCAATGGTTGCCGAAACTCGCCCAGGATATACCAAAGCAAGCTTTCGGAACATCTCTTCATAATAAGGATCGCCCGTTCCTAAAATGGCAAGCTTCATGTTGGTGTCGCGGAGTACATCGTCCATGCACTCTGCAATGAGATCCAGCCCCTTCTGATCCACCAAACGGGAAATAAGCGTAACCAAGGGCGCATCCTTTGATACGGCAAGGCCAAGCCTTTCCTGCACATCTGCTTTGCAAATGGCCTTGTTTTCCGGGCGAACCATAGTATACCGGGCAGGAAGGAACGGATCCTTGCCGGGGTTATACTCTGCATAATCGATCCCGTTGATGATCCCCTGATAATCTGCCGCGCGGTAGGCCAAAATGTTCTCCAACTTCTC
>DUUG01000197.1 GCA_012841675.1 Clostridiales bacterium | reverse complement strand
GGGTGTTTTTGGTTTTAATGGATATAATCCGGCGTGCCGTGGATGGGGGGCAGGGGGTGCGGACGCACCATCTCGCCGCCCTGCTCGTACGACTGGATCACCGCTTCGATATATTCGAGGGTTGCCAGCGCATCGCGGCCGGAGGAACGGATGAATTCGTAATGGACGTTGTTGGTAATATCTTCGAGCCAGGCGTTGATACGGTTGGGGAAGGTAGCGTCAAAGCTGGTAATACCGGTGTTCTTGACTTCTTTTTCCGGCAGATAGAGTTTGCCTTCCTCGTCCTTCTTATGGCCGGGCCAGTAAGTAATCTGCTCAACGCAGTTTTCAATACAGAAGGTGCCCTTGGTGCCGGCGTGTTCATAGCTCCACCAACCGCCAAGGCCAAACCGCGCATCGCCGCGCTGAGACAGCAGAACACCGACGCCGCCCTTTTCAAACTTGCAGTTGACGCTGTTGATGGAGAGCATGGGGTCGCCGGCTGTCTTGCGGACGCCGGGGCGATCCAAAAACGCCTGAATGTGCGTAATATCGCCACAGAAATAGCGCATAACGCTAAACGGGTGCGTCAAAAACGCCTTACAGTGAGAATAGGGCTTGAGCCAGCGGGATTTGAGATCGCCCACGCCGCCGTAAGAAAGCTCGCTTCCGTCAAAACCGACTTTGTGGAGGCAGTAGACCAGTTCGCCCATTTCGCCGGCGTCAATTTTGCTTTTTGCTTCGCTGGCAATATCCGTAAAGTAGTGGTTCAAGTTACAGCCCAGATACTGCTTTTTGGACAGAGCATAGGAAACAAGATATCTTGCGTCGCGGATATCGGCGCAGAGGGGCTTCTCGACAAGAGTCTTTAAGCCGTAATCCAAAGCCTCGATAGCCGGTTCAAAGTGCATAGAGCCGTTTTCGTAACCGCTTGTGCAGATGGAGACGGCTTCCATGTCGGGATTGTCATTGACCATGTCCTTCAGGGAATAATACGCCTTTACGCCGTGCTCTTCCGCGGCTTTGTCGGCCCGCTGCTTGTTGATATCGCAAACGCCGACCAGTTCTGACAGGGGATTGTTTTTATACGCTCTCGCGTGGGTATTTCCGATGCCGCCCATACCGACGACGCCAACTTTAATTGCCATAATTCTCCCTCTTTCCTTTTCGGCCTAAATTTCCTCAATTCTAACAATACGCTCTTCCTGAAGCGACAAAATCGCCGCATGAATCACGCGGGACGCTTCTAAACCGGCTTCCCCGCTTCCGTCAATCTCGTCCGGGGAAACGCCGCTTTCCACCTGATCGACAAAGGATTTAATCCGGCAGGCAAAAGTATCGTCGAAGTTGCTATAGCCGCCAAACACCGGGTTTTCATAGTGGAGCCTTGTCATATCGTCCGCCAGAAAGAGCGTTGCGCTCTTCCACATGTCGCAAATAACCATCCGACCCTTGGTGCCGGCCACTTCACACCGTTCCATGGGATGGCCCCGATGCAGATCATAGCTGGATGTCAAATGCCCGACGGCGCCGTTTTTGAATTTCATGTTAATAGAAGCCGTCGACCAGATGTTCCGCCCGGGCGCCTTCATGGCAAAGCACTGCACAGCCTCTACATCCCCCATAAAATGGCGCATCATATCGACACTGTGAGGGTTTAAAGCCTTCAGATGATAGTAAGGCGACTCAAATTCGCCGGGCTTGCCAATCCAAAGGGCCATATTGCAGAAAAGCAAATCGCCGATTCGGCCTTCGTTTTGCCATTTTTTCGCCTCGAAGGAAGCAGGCGTAAACCGGTGGTTAAAATCTATGCCAAAGCAAAGGTTGTTTTTCTTTGCCAAAGCGACCATTTCTCTTGCATGCCCGATGTCATTGCTAATGGGTTTTTCGCAAAGCAAGTGACAGCCCGCGGCAAGCACCTGCATAGACGGCTTGTAGTGGTCGGAAGAATACTCGTATCCTCCGGTGGCCACACTGCAAAGGTCGGGCTTTAATTCATCCAGCATTTGCTGGGCATCGAGGTAATACGGTACGCCATGGGTTCTGCCGGCGGCTTCTGCCCTGTCTTGCAGAATATCGCAAACGCCCACCAGCTTCACGTTGGGAAGGCTTCGGTAAATCCGCGCGTGCAGATTGCCGATAGGCCCCATACCGATAACACAAACTCGAAGCATTTTAATTCCCTTCTTTACTATAAGTTATGGCCGTTGGCAGGATGGCCCGGCCAACGGCCAAAGGCTTACTTCTTCTGCGCCTGCAGCTTCTGCGCCGCGGCGGGATTGCCGATGTGCATAGTATTGTACGCCTCATCGGAAGAGGCAAAGGGCCGACCGATTTCGTTCCAAATGTTGGCGGCAATATCGATTGGATTCTCTGTATTCCATGCCTTCTTCT
>DUUG01000196.1 GCA_012841675.1 Clostridiales bacterium | reverse complement strand
GTACGCCTATTATGAGCAGCCTGCTCCTCGCCCTTTTTGCCGCATCCAGTCTTCTTCTATCCCTTTCCGCGGCGTATCGCATCCACGTGGAAAAGAATATTCAAGATACGGTTAGCCAGTTCACCGTCATTGCCATTGCCAATTACTCCGCTTTTGGCTCGCTCGGCGGTGAATTTATCGGCGAAAACAACAGTCAAGCGGTTCATTATAACAATCGGTATCTGGCGTTATATAACTTGGTGAAACGTTCTAAGAATGCTGTATTAGACAAGCGAGATTACTTGCGTGGCACGTCTTCTAGGGTTTGGCCTGTCCTTGCCTCACAAATGGATCCCGAAAGCTTTCAAAGAGAAGAACCTTACGTTCAGAATCACACCTTTGTCGGCACTTGTACTTCTATCTCCTATTTGACAAAAGAAGAAGCATTGTCACTTTATGGCGCCGGCAACATGAATACACCTCCCGATTTATTTTATAAGGCAGAATTTGCCGTGGAGGGGGAAACTCTAACCCACCCGGCTTATAGCGGAGCATCAACAGTTACTGTGATCAACAACCGCTATACCTCCTCCGGAGAGGCGCCTTTTGCCATCGGCCAGAAGTACATATGGATCGGTGAATACCGCCAGCCAGGCATAATAGAAAACCCTGCGTATGTAAAAACCAAAGAACAGGGGGTATTCCCATCCGCACCCCCAACCGTCCCCCATCCCGAAGGCACATCCTGGTTCAAGCCTGGACTTAACCTTCCCATGCTTCCCCACACGCTTTACAATACGAGCGAATATTATCCCACTCCCGAGTTCAAAGAGCGTGTTTATAAAGGAAATATGTATCAAATCCCCTGCTATCCGGATAACTGGCACCTACATTATCGAAAGCCGCTGAACGGCACACTAGAGGATTTCTGGACAGATAATCCCGTTTGGGCAGAATGGCTTAGAACAGTGGCAGAAAAAAACATGCGTTCTCTATATGTTTTAGATTCAAGAGGGTAGGGAATTTACGGAAGAGGAATTGTCTGGCGGTTCTCCCGTTTGCATCATAAGTGAAACCCTTGCGAAGTATAATCAGTTGTCCGTCGGCGATGTGATCCCTTTGACGCTATATAAAACTTCGTTTTATATAGAAGGAGATACGTTGCATGACATCAACTACATGAATGACACTTTGTTAAAAGAAGAGACGCCTGTGACGATTGTAGGCATATTTTCGGCACCGAAAGAGCCGTTTGGAAAGAAGCCGTTTTCCTTGTCTTTCAACACCGTCATTATGCCCGCTGCTTTTGTGCCTGTCATATCTAGGGCAGAATCCTTTCCCGCGTCGGTTACTCTAATGGAAAATCCAGCCTATACAAAGGACGGGAAACTTGTTGAAAACCTCGACAGGGCCGCTTTTGATGCCTATTGGGAGTGGCAAATATTCCTCCGAGGAATGCACCTAGCCCCGGATCTGTTTACAGCCATTATTGAAAACGATCGAATGGACGCATTTAAGGCCGAGGTTGACAAAGCTGGACTCACGGGCGACTTTTTATACAACGATCAAGGATTTTCCACCTTAAAAGAACCGATTGATAGACTTAGGGAAACGGCTAGTATGTTTTTGCTTCTTTCCTCCTCTGTTTGGTTGGCTCTATTCGTCGTTTTAATGATTCTGGCCCTGCGGGAGCGGTATGAATTGGGGCTTTTGCTTTCGGTGGGAGTAAGGCCGAGGAACGCCGTGCCGCGGCTTGTGGCCGGCTGGCTTGTGATACTGCTTCCCGCCATTATTGTAGGCAGTGCCCTCTCCGTAACCTGCTTTGCAACATGCAACCGCACGGTTGTAAATGCACTGCTTTCAGAAGAAGTATTTGACCAAACGTTTAGCGTAGGGCTTACGGCTAACCCAACCATTGAAACCGCTGCGGAGCATTTTTCCGGCATGCTTCAAGCACAAACACCGACGGCGGAAATCTGGCTTGCCGCTTTGATACAGCTTCTCTTGCATACGACTGTTTTGTTCCTCCTGTTTGCGTTGCTGGCCGCCAGGAAACCCCAAAGCTTCTTGGAAAGAGGGAATAGCATGGTTTGGATTACATATATAGGCAAACGCTTTCTGCGCAACGTTGGCTCTGGTCTTGCACTGTTTATCGTTCCGCTCATGCTTGTCGTTCTGCTTTCGTGGCTTTCCGGTGTTACCGAGCAGCAAAAACGTCAGCTTTCTGCCCTGTATGAAGTCCCAATCCCATGCGAGGTAACCGATCTCCACGGCAATACGGAACGTCCTATTACAAACAATTATATCTACATCTTGACATCGCCGGGTCGCGCATTGACGCCCTATGTCAAGGATGTTCTCTGCCGCCGAACGCTGAATTTCGAATGGAAAGGAAAGACATTGGACCTTGTCGGCATCACTGCCTGGGCGGCAAGCGACGCATTTATCATGGGAAGCGAAAAAAATATCGAGTCTTCGCCGGGGTATGACGAAAGCACTCTCCAAAGCAATGACCGCGTTGTTTGGGTGAATCGCGTATGGCTGAGCCAAAATCAGCTTGCCTGGGCGACACGCTTACTGTGACCGTGTATGACATACTCCAAGGCGCAAGAAAAACGGAAACCTTTGTTATTGTCGGCACCTATCTCTCTGAAAAAACGCCTTTCCTCGTTCCTTGGCAAACTATCTGCGAGCTTTCGGAGGAAGTCACCGGCTTTCCCCGCCACACAGAGATTCTCCGCTTCACCTTGGCCGACAACCGAACACTTAGCGAATTCAAAGAGGCCGCTGCAGAATACTTCAGCGAAATCGACGTGTCCAGAAGTTTATGCGCCCATGAAAGAGCGCTCATTGTTTACGATGAGCAGTTCAAAAGTTCGCTTCTGTCCACCCAGCGCAAAAAGTGGCAGCGGGAAGACAACGCTGCTTTCCTTGCTGGCCGGGCTGGATGAGCCGGTAGACGGCGAGATAGCTTTTGAGGGAAACAAAACCGTCGAAGCTGGATCCGTACAAGGAGCAGATAACGGTATGTCTGGAGGAGGCGCCGTATTCGGCGGTTCGGATACTGGAGAAGATACGGGAACAGGGGTTCGAGGGCGGACACAGCATCGTGCGTGAATATGTACGCAACAAGAAAGAACAGCTGGATGAGAAGGCAACGG
>DUUG01000195.1 GCA_012841675.1 Clostridiales bacterium | reverse complement strand
CCGTTAAGCTGATTGACAAGGCTGCGGCTGGTGGTTTGATTCATAAGAATAACGCCGCCCGCAAGAAGAGCAGCCTTGCGCTTCGCTATAACTCTTTGGCGCAGTAACCTCTGATTATCAAAATGGAATGAAAGGCAGCACCTTTGGGCGCTGCCTTTTTCTTGTTGCAACGGGACCGTTTGAGGCGGAGCTTGCCGCGTTTGGCGGAAGAAAATATCGCACGGTTTGGCATTGGTGGCATTTTTGCGGGCGGTATGCATCCGGCGGGGGCGCTTGGTTTGCTTAAATGGGGATTTTTGCCGGAGGAAGGCGCGCGGACTGGGTAGGTTCAGTTTGGCGGAGGTTTTGCCGGAGGAATGGCATGAATCAACCGGAGGTTGAGGGATAAATCCCTGTTTAGTTGTGCGGTTTTGGGGAAAAACAACTGTTGGTCTCTTCCTTTTTGAAAGCTTGGATGGTATATTTGAGCTACAAACAGAAAAGGAGCGGTTATAATGGAAACACTCGGCAAACGAATTGCAAATCTTCGGCGGGAGAAAGAGCTGAAACAGGACGACTTGGCACAGATGCTGGATGTTAGCCCGCAGGCGGTCAGCAAATGGGAAAACGATCAGACTTGCCCGGATATTAGCCTGGTTCCCGAACTGGCGAAGATTCTCGGCGTTACGGTGGATGAGCTGCTTTCCGGCAAGGAGGCGCTGATGGAGCCTGCTGTGAAGATGGTGCCTGTGGGGGAGCGGAAGGATATAAAGGACATGATGCTTCGCATTATTGTGGATTCATCCGATGGCGATAAGGTGCGCGTGAACCTTCCTTTGGGGCTTGTGCAGGTGGCATTGGAAATGGGGATGAGCATGCCGCAGGTGTCGGGAAACGATGCGTTAAAAAATATTGATTTAAATCAGGTGCTGGAAATGGTTCGGCACGGGGCTGTGGGCAATTTGGTGGAAGTGGAATCTTCGGACGGGGATATTGTTCAGATTTTTGTGGAGTAGGCTATGAAGATAGTTGTGAGAGAGGAAAGCGGCAAAAAAATTAACATTGTACTTCCGACGGGGATGGTTTTAAACCGGCTTACTGCTTGGTTTGCTTGCAAAGCCATACGGAAACATAGCGATTTGAAGATTACGAGAAAGCAGGCGTTGCGGTTTATTAAGGAGCTTCGGCGATGTAAACGCCGGCATCGAGGTTGGAAGCTGGTGGAAGTGGAAAGCAGCGACGGGGACTATGTGGAGATTAAATTGTAAGCTAAGCGGCAAATACTTGTTGCGGGCGGATATGGAATACATTTTATACAGCGGCAAAATTTTTGCCGCTGTTTTTTTATATTTGGGTATGATTGTATGAATGTTATCAGCAGATGAAATGTGGCGGGCTGACGTTGGGTGGGCGGGGTGGGCTGGGGGTAAGATGTGAAATTAATAGAATATTTACCATATATATAAATTGTGTTATAATCGGAATGTAGGAACGCTAGAATGGGGGCGGTTGGTATGAGAAAGCGGTTATTGATCGTTTTAGCGGTGTTGCTGCTGCTTCTCGCGGGGTGCGGAAGCAAGGTGTATACAGTGAGCCAGGGCGGAAAAGAGTTTACGGTGGATCCTGTCAACCGTACGGTGACGGACGGGCAGCAGACGTATACATATGAGATTGGGTATCGGGCGACGGGGTATGATTTGAAGATTACCTATCCCGACGGGTCTTGCTATCTTTGGGAAACGGAAAAAGGAATCGGAACTGGTGGCGGGAGCTTGGATTACGATGCTAACCGCTATGTGCCCGGGGAAATTTTACGAGATGTTTTGGAGCAAGGGGCGATTGAACAGTCGGCTGATAACAACAAGGCTCTATACTTTGTTTTGAAGGTATTGTTGTTGGCCTTCGGCGTGTTTCAGGCTGTTTTTCCGGAGAAAATTTGGTATATCAATCGTGGCTGGGCGTTTAAGGACGCTGAGCCGTCGGGGTTGGCGCTGGGGGTGTACCGCGCGGGCGGGGTGCTGATTGGCTTGCTTGCCTTGGTGCTGTTTTTTGTGTAGTTTTAAGTGTGATGAGCTTTTGAAACATGGCTGCAACCGTTCTGCCCTAGTAGAGAAACGGAAGCAAACCACAGCGCATCACAATTTTATAAAATCTGTGGTATAATACAATCATCAAAAAAGGCCGGGTCGCCGGTCGAGGGAAGACGCTTCGTGCGCCTTCCTTTTTTTATGCGGAAAAATAGAAAGGAGAAGAAACATGGAGGTTTTGCAGCTATCGTACAGGAAGGCAAAAAAGGCGGTGCTTACGTTTTGGGATGAAGTGGAGCCGGGCAAGTTTAAAACTTGGACACGGCTTGCCCATGTGCTTGGCGTTTCGAGAGAGGCGCTATGCGGCATGGAGAAGGTGATTCCCAAGGAGTGGAGCGAGGAGGAGAGGGCAGATTTCTTATATTTGCTTCGGAAGGCAAGAGTTCGCATTGAGGCGGACGAACACGACCGGCTGTATGACAAGGATCAGTTTAAGGCGGCGCTGATTTCCTTGAAAAACAACCACGGCTGGACGGAGAAGCAGGAGGTTGCCACGGACCTTTCAGGCGGTTTGGAGGTTGTTTTATCCGGCGAGTTGGAAACGTATGCCGGATAGAAAAGGAGGGATAGCACGGCTTGGCAAAGCTTACGATTGAACGGCCGAATCCTAAGCAGGCGGAGTTTTTCCGCGCCAAAACCCGGTTTGTAGCCTACGGCGGGGCAAGGGGCGGCGGCAAATCCTGGGCTTTGCGCCGGAAGGCCCTTTTGCTTTGTCTGCAATATCCGGGGATTCAGATTTTGCTGATCAGGCGGACGTATCCAGAGCTTCGGGAGAACCATGTGATCCCTTTGCAGAGGGAGCTGGCGGGGGTGGCGGAGTATCGGGAGACGGCGAAATGTTTTTTGTTTTCCAACGGGAGCCGGATCCAGCTTGGCTACTGCGACAAGGAGAGCCATGTGCTTCGGTATCAGGGGCAGGAGTACGACGTTTTGTGCATTGACGAGGCGACACAGCTTTCGGAGCAGCAGTTTGCGGCATTGACCATGATTGTTCGCGGGGTTAACGATTTTCCCAAGCGGATATACATGACCTGCAACCCAGGCGGCGTGGGGCATTATTGGGTGAAGCGACTGTTTGTGGATCGGAATTACAGGGACACGGAGAGGCCTGAGGATTACACCTTTATTAAGGCCTTGGCCGCGGACAACCTTGCCCTTTTGGAGAAGGATCCGGCGTATCTTGCCATGCTGGACAATTTGCCGGACGGGCTTCGGGAGGCTTGGCGGGACGGGCGGTGGGACGTTTTTTCCGGGCAGTATTTTACGGAGTTTGACCCGAAGGTGCATGTGGTGCCGGCGTTTGCCATTCCGCGGAGCTGGCGGCGGTATGTTTCGCTGGACTATGGACTGGATATGCTGGCGGCGTATTGGATTGCGGAGGATCCGGCAGGAAACTGTTATGTGTATAGGGAGCTATACGAGCCGGGGCTTATCATTTCGGAGGCAGCGGAGAAGATTGTAAGGCTTTCGGAGGGGGAGCCGCCGGCAACTGTGCTTGCGCCGCCGGATCTTTGGAGCCGGCAGCGGGAAACGGGCAAAACCACCGCGGAGAT
>DUUG01000194.1 GCA_012841675.1 Clostridiales bacterium | reverse complement strand
TATTTTCGTATACCGATTTTCCGAAGAATTCCCCCTGCGAGGGAACGAACCTTCGCGGGCAGGCTCTTTTTAAAGTGCGGCGCGCCGTATTTTTGCGCCAATGCGGGGAAGGGAAGGTTTTCCGCGTCCGCCCAAAAGGCCTCGTACGAAGCCGGTTTGGGCGACGGGCGCAACGCGGCGGGGTTGCGCTCCAGCGCTTTGGCAATGTCAGACACAGGCGCGGCTTTTAACTTAGAGCGTACGGATTCGAACAAGTCATGGCCTTTTTCGGAGTGTAACAGCAGCAAAGACACGCCCTTGGTGTGCTTCATTTCCGGCACAACGCGCTCGACACCCCAAAAATCGGCCAGCGTAATGTCCGACTGGCGGGTCTGCCCCTTGTATTTGCAGTTATAGCAGGCCGGGCGGAGGCAAACGTCGCTTAAATACAACTGCATATAGGGGTCTTTCGTAAAGGGAACCGAATACGTTTCGCCGTTTTCAAACCGGGCCGTTACATAGTATTGATACCATGTTCCTGAACGCTTGTCCTTGAAGGAAATGTCTGTCAAGGTACTTCGATGCTGCTCCTCTAAAAAAGCCTTGTACGCCTTCCAGAGCCACGGAACGGGCACCCCATGGCAGACAAGGTCCTGCGTGATGAGATTGTCGTAGGGCTTTTGTAAAAACCGTAAAAGCCCGGCAATTTGGCAGGGTGTTCCTGAAAAATAGACAAGCTGCCCGGAATCAAGCAGGGCTTTTGCCCTTATGAAAGCGTCCTGCACTTTGCTTTGCACGTATTTGGAACCGGAGAGCTTCCAAAGCTCTTCCGGCGCTTCCACACAAACGTGTCGAACCTCACCGTCGACCCACGCCCCGCCGAACACCGCACCGCCTCTAGAAAGCACCTCCTGCGCCAGGGCAGGAAAGACTCCGCCGGAGGAGGCTTGCAATTGTGTTTTGCCGTCTGCCGCATAGGCGGCATATGCCGTTGTTTCCGCACTAGGCGTATAATCGTGGAGGGCGGGGCAGGCGTCTTCGCATTTTTGGCAGCGAATGCAGGTGTCATAGTCAATCTGCGGGAACCAAGTGTTGCTTAATTCTTCGGGGACATAGGTGATGGCGGAAACGGGGCAGACAGAGCCGCATGCGCCGCAGCCGGTACACTCGGTTTTCAAAACCCGGTCAATCATTCGCCTTCCCTCCTACGCTTAATGCGCGACAGAACCAAAGACTTAATGCGTTCCACAAGGTAAAGGAAAGAGGCATCCTTGCGGAACAGCACACAAAACAATACCGTGGGAACTGCTGCGGCCAAAATGGCCAGGAGCAGGAACCGAAGGATTCCCGGCCCGGCAAATAGCTGCCAAAGCCCCAGAACGGCCACAGCGGCCGCCGCTGTGGTGACGGCATAGACCAGGGCCTCCTTCAAATAGACAACGCCGGAGATACCAAACAGCACCGGATAAATGGCCAAGGGGCGCCAGATGTTGGCAACAAGCCCCGAAAATGTCATGGCGATAAAGACGCCCGGAAGACCGATAAAATGCACGAGCACCAAACTGAGCAGCAAGTTGATTCCCGCTTGTGTCAGCGGAATCAGCCGATCTTTGGCAAAAAGACCGCCGGCCATTTTGAAGTTGATGATGGTGCTTCGCTGACCGGTTAGATAAAAGTTGGCCACCAAAAGGGAAGCCGACAGCATGTCGATCCGATTTTCGGACCCGGCCCACATGGCCATAAAGGGCTGAAACAGGGCAACCAGACAGACAGAGGCAAAGCCGTACACAAAAAAGCCCAGGAAATGATACACCCGGAAGAGCAAATACTGCTTTTCCCGGCTTTCGGTGGCAATGACATTGCCAAGCCCTGCGGTCATGCTGTTGGCGATGATGTTAATGAAAAGGGCAACGGAAGTTAAAATCAGGTTATAGTTTGATACAATGCCAACCGTCACAACGCTGATAAACGATGAAATAATGATATTTCCCGACTGAGAAATGCTGATTTCACCCAGCTTGTGCAGCATCAGCGCCCGGACATTGCGCGAAATTTGCTTTTTTTCCTCTAAGGGGAGAGGGGGCGGGTTTTTCTGCGTCAAGAAGGGGTATTTCTTATCTATATATAAGAACGTATAGATTTTCTGCAGAAGCTGAACCACCGACTGGACAGCTAGATAAGCAAGGAAGCTTTTGGTTAAAACCAGCGCGACAATCTGAATCAGGGCAATGATCACCTTGCAGACAGAGTCGATGTTGGTAATAATATAGCCCTTTTGCTCTGCGTTTACTAAGCCATACTTGTAAGTGACAAGATAGGATGTAGAGGTGTTGAACAAAAAAAACAGATAATAAACGCGCAGATCGCCCAGTCCTTCGCCGCCTTTGACCAGATAAGGCAGAAAAGGCAGAAGCAAAAGCCCCAAAACGAGCACCACGACAGATATAACCCGATACGCCGTTTTGTAAAACTGCATCAAAGAACGGACTTTGTCCGTATCATTCTCCGCAACCGGGCGATATAAGGCGTAGTTCATGGCGGTGCCGACGCCCAGCTCGGTAAAGGACAGCACGCCCAATACGTTTGTAAACAGGCCGTTGACGCCCAAATAGGCAAGGCCGATGGTTTTCATGAATACGGTACGGGATACAAAGGTCAGCAGTATGGAAATGGTACTGCCGATGTAACCAAACACTATATTCCGTGCCGCGTATTCCGTTCGCGAGGTTTTTTCCATGGTCACCGCCCGCTCACAAGCTGCATGACAGGTTCTTTGGCCGCCGCTGCCCTTGTCTTATAGCCGGGCATTATCTCCTCAAGGCGTGCTCTTACGGTTTTGTCGTTTTCATAAAGCCACAAAAATGCCTCTAAAAGCTCATTTTTGCCGGTCATTTGCTGTACGGGCACGACATAGTGCTTGTCCGTTCCAAAGAGATCCTTGGCAATGCCCCGGGCCTTTACGGAATATCCGGCCACAAGAGTCGGCACCATGGAGGAATACGCCGCAATGGTCGCATGGGTTCTCGCGCCCACAAAGAAGCGGCACCGGCCAATAAGCCCCTTCAGGCGCAGGCAGTTGTCATCCTCCGCAAGGCAAACGCGCCCGGAAGCGGCAAATTCGTTATATAAAAGCTGCAACGGCTTTCGGTCGTCGTTACCCGGCCAGACTACATGGGGGATCAGGGCAATGTGCATATCGGTGTTTTGCAGAATGTGGGAAATTAGCGCACGGAAGTTGGACAAGGCCGTTCCCTTGTCTTTTTCCAGCCGCAGAATCAGCGGACTTACGTTGATGCCGACGGTGTTGCCGGGGACAAACCCCTCCGGAAGGGGGCCTTCCTCCGCCCCAAGGCAGAAAGCCGGATCGGGATAGAGGTGCGTGTTTTTGTCGACACCCGCGGCAAGCAGCGCTTCATAGGTAAGGCTCTCCCGGGCGCAAATCAGAGCATACGACTGCAAATCCCGCACAATGGCCGGGTCTTTTAACACAGACGGCTCTACCGAACAGCCCCACAGCACCGTCGGAACACCCATTTCCGCCGCCTTGCGGTTGGCAGCGGCCAGCCAAAGGGGCGCCTTGCCATAACAATAGTTGTCGCCGCCGCAGGATAAAGCCACTGCCGACTGGGAAAATGGCTTTTCATAAAAGGATGTATCGAATTTCTCCGGAATCAGCCCGCGGCCTATGAGCTTACTGGACACCTTGTTGACGGCTCTGACGACAAAGCTTCTTTTTATGTTGGCGGCAATCAGCCGGTCGGAGGGAACGGGATTTCCGTACAAAACTTCATCTTCGGGGTTGGGAGACAGGTAGAAAATCTCGTTTTCTGACAGTTCAAGAATGGACAGCGTGGACCGCCAAATGGCTTCGCAACCGTGGTTTTTTGAACTTCCGTTTGCGTACAATGTGAAATGCATGACAACCTCCGTAAAAAAAGGGCTAGCACGCCGCATTCAAAAGAATGCAGCGGGCCACATCCCTGTATGTCTGTGATATAAAAAACGCATGGACGCAACATAACTGCCCCACCGGGCCAATGTTGTGCATGGGAGTTGCGAAAAATGGAACACAACCCATGCAACGCCCTCAGATGCACGAAACGCACAAAAAATAAAGCAGGGGAGGGAATGCTTGCGAACCGTCTTATAAAACCAAACGAAAACCGCCGTATTTCTTGCGAAACAAGGATTCCCGTTATGTA
>DUUG01000193.1 GCA_012841675.1 Clostridiales bacterium | reverse complement strand
CTACGGCAATGGGCAGAAGGCCCACCGGTGTTAAAACGGAAAAGCCGGACAGACGGTGAAAGAGTATCTGCAGGGGCTTTCGGATGTCTATCCCGCCGATGTGGCACGGAATGAAAGCCCCCGACTAGGCGAGGACACAGCCCGGCGGTTCGACGAAGCGGAAAGCTACTGCCTTGCGTGGTATCCCAAGCTCAAAGAGCTGGAGAGCCGGGAAAATCCCTGCGTGGAACGCTGTTTTGCCGTTTTGCTTCTGCATAACGAGATGACACGCTACAACGCCCAACTGTATGCCTTTAACGCAAGGGAGGATCGGCTGGGAGCTAAAACGGCCTTTGCCGAGCTTTCTCGCCTAGCCGCTAAGGCGGAGGAGCATTACAGCACCGAGTTTGACCTTTGTCTGTATCTGCAAACGGTGGCGGGAAGCGTTGGCCTGGGCAGGAAGTACACCGCTCCGCCGCTGGAAGACTAGGTTTTGGAAGGAATTGAAACGGTGTGGGACTGCCGCCGTCATACGGTTGCCCTTCGCACGGCGGTGGCCCCTTACAGTGCGACTTTTCCATCCGTTCCGACGAGTTTGCCGCTTCGGTATGCGGCAGCGAACGTCTTCGCGGCTCGCCCCCGGATTATATTACGGGCTTTCCTTTTGCGCTTTGATTCCATGAGAAACAAGGGGGGCGTGAATGTATCTTTCTGCGTTTTCTGAAGACGACTGCCGGAGAATATTGCGGCAGAATCTGAAACGCTTTGCGTTTAACGATTTTTACGCTCGTCAAGGGAGAAAAGGCTTTATCATGCGCCAAAATATTACCGCATGGACCGCAATTCCGTCCCCATTGAAAAAAACCGTGGTCGGTCGGTTCTGCGGCGAGGTAGATAGGCGGGTGTTTATTCATTTGCATGTGCGAAACGGATTTCTTTGGTCAAAACTGGGGATCTTTTTTGCCATCCTCTTTGTGTTCTTGTGGGGTGCTTCCCATACATTTATGCCGATTTGATTTGGGGGAGTTTGCTTTTAGCCGCTTTCCCGACGATGCTTTATACGGTTGTTGCCTGGCTTGTGGCTGTTTTTTCGGAAGCCGCCCGGGAAAAAGAGAAAGTGCTTTTAAATTTAACGATAAACCTTCTTTCTCTAGAAAAATTGCCCGAATAAAAAATGGCCGACCCAACTGGGCCGGCCGTTTTATTTTTTCAGCAAACGTTTTTACAGCAAACGCTCATCATATTGGGCGCGGGCACCGCCGATAAATTTCGGCCGTGTGCGGGCGCAGGTAAGGTGGGCTTTCCCGATGCTTTTGACAGACACGCGAACGGGCACAGCCACCGCCGCCAAATTCATGCCGATTAACACATCGCCCACGTCCATGCCCGCCGCCGCTTGCACACCTTCCACCATAACGGGATCTTGAAACCGGTTGTAGGCCAGTGTGGCAAAGGCGCCGCCGGCATTGGGTGCGGGAACGACGTTTACCGGCATTAATCCGAATTTTTCCGCCGCTTCGGCTTCTAATACAACCGCACGGTTCAAATGCTCGCAACACTGCACCGCCAAATAGATGCCCCGTTGGGAAAGAAGCGGGTAGACCCCCTCCCAAAGGGCCACAGCGGCTTCGGAGCTGGAAGCAGAGCCGATGGTGTGGCCGGTGATTTCGCTGGTGGAACATCCGACTAAAAACAGAGAGCCTTTTTTAAGCTTCGCTTTTTCCAAAAGCTCTATTAGCGCTGTTTGGGCAGCCTGTGTAATTTCATTCATGAAAATCCCTCTTTAATATGCGTAAGTATGCGTTTGGTACGATTATTTCCCGTCAAACAGGTTTTTCCGGGCGAGGGTCAGAAGATCAGCGCCTCGTTTGAGAAAATCTCTTTCCGACGGGATGGTAAAATGCCATGGGGCCATCATAAAGCCTTTCAAACGGTCAGGATGGATATGCTTTTTGGAAAAGGCCATCAGCCCCTCCATGTTTTCTTCGCAACTCCAGTTGCTTCCCGTGGGCACTTGATCGAAACCAAGCTCATCCAGATCTATAAAGCAGGAAATATAATTGACATGATCCTTGTTTTCTTGGTTTAGGTCGAAGGAGGCATCGTAATACCAGTTGCTCTGCAATACATCCTTAGACATATTCTTTGTAAACAGGTCCGGATTATGCCAGTAGTAATCCGACCAGACCCACGGACGAGTATTTAACTTGTCGCAAAGGCGGAACATACGGTTGACGTCGTTCCACCAAAGCTCGTGGTTGCGAATGACGATATAGTCGAAATGCCTCTGATGGGCGTACGTTTCCTCGTCCAAACCCAGATGGAAGAACGCAGGATTGTCAAACAGCTCGTGCACCTCGGTGATTACATCATCTACCACTTTGTAGTATTCGGGTGTCGATACCATCCGGGAATACTGCTTAAGCCAGGCGTCATGGCAGGCGGAAAAATTCAGCTTGGGGATGGGGGTTAGCCCCAAATCACGGCACTGCTGCAGCTTTTTGGCAAAGTCTGCTTTGGAAAGAGCGCCTTTCACGGCCAGCTCGGGATGGCTTTCG
>DUUG01000192.1 GCA_012841675.1 Clostridiales bacterium | reverse complement strand
GGAGGATCTGAACGTGCCTGTGGTGCTTTCTTCTCTGCATGAGGAATTTTCCAAGGCGGATCCCTATAACGGCGTTCGGGCAGACTGTGTGGCCAACGGTATTGGAATGCCCATTGTTACCTGGTCATCCATTTTCCAGCGTGTGAGAAACGAACTGGTGCAGCGTGTATTAAACGGGGAAGATCCGGCCGCCGTATTGGCGGATGCCCAGCAGAAGATCGAATTAGAAATTCAAAATGCCCAATAGACTTTCTTGTCAAGAACGCGCCCGGAAGGATTTCCTTCCGGGGCGTTCCCTTGCGGGTTGGGCTTAGAAAGAGGATAAACGTTGAAAAAGCGGAAAAACAAGCGGAGACAAAGGGAAGAACGGGCGGCATACGGGATGTTGGCGCCCTTTTTTGCGTTTTTCTCCGTGTTTATGCTGTATCCCATTGTGATAAACTTCTATTACAGCTTTACAAACTACCGCTTGGGGCAGAAAAAACAGTTTGTATGGCTTAACAACTATAAAAACCTTTTCAAAGACCCGGATTTTCTGGTTTCTTTGAAAAACACGGCAGTGTACGCTTTGTTCAGCGTGTTGTTTTTAACGTGTCTGGGTCTTTTCATTTCGGTGATTTTAAACCGGCGGACGCGCATGGTTCATGCGGTGCGGACGGTGATGATTATTCCATATGCCACTTCCATGGTAGCCGTTTCCATGATTTGGCTGCTTCTTTTGGATCCGACCACCGGCTTTATCAACAAGGCGCTGATTGCCCTTGGAATGAACGTGCCGCCTAAGTGGCTGCACGATGTGAAATTGGCGCTACCGTCGCTGATTTTCATAAATGTATGGAAGAACCTGGGCTATGTTATGCTGATTTACTTGTCGGGGCTTCAGAATATCCCCGGCGAATTATACGAAGCCGCCACGGTAGACGGGGCGGGGCTATGGCACAAGTTTCGCCGGATTACGCTTCCGATGATTGCGCCGACTGCGTTTTTTGTTCTGATTACCACCAGCATCGAGGCCTTTAAGACCTTCGAGCAGGTGCAGATTATGACACAGGGGGCGCCTGTGAACGCCACATCTACGGTTGTGTATCAGATTTACCAGCGGGCCTTTAACGATTACCGTATGGGCTATGCGGGGGCTATGTCGGTGGTTTTGTTTTTGGTTATTCTGGCGGTGACGCTAGTAAACGTATTTTGGATGAAAAAGAATGAGGAGAAAAATATTTGGTAAGGGGGGGACAAGCATGAAGGAACGGCTGATTCGTTTGACAGCGATTGTGTTTGCCGTGCTATGTGTGGGATTTGTGCTGTTCCCCTTTTTTCTGATGCTTTCCATTTCGCTGCAGACTATGTCAGAGGTATATGCCCCGTCGCCGGTTCTGATTCCCAAAGTTCCCCAGTTTGAAAACTATGTTAAGGCCATGCAGAACGGAAATTGGGCCAGGTATTTCTTAAATTCTGCCCTTGTTACCGTGGTGGTCACGGCCATCAGCTTGGTAATCAACAGCATGGCCGGCTATGTGTTTGCGCGTTTAAAATTCCGCGGCTCTCGTGTGCTTTTTTTGCTGGTGCTGACCGGCATGATGATTCCGCCGCAGGTGACTATGATTCCGCTTTTTTCCCTGCTTCGAGGGATGCCCTTTGTAGGCGGTAATAACTGGCTGGGGCAGGGGGGCATCGGGCTTTACAACTCTTACGCCGGGCTGATTATCCCGTTTCTGGCAGGTTCCTTCGGCGTGTTCCTCTGCCGGCAGTTTTATATCGGGTTTCCCAAGGAGCTGGACGATGCGGCCCGGATGGACGGCTGCGGCCCGTTTGATGCGTTTTTGAAGATATACCTTCCCTTAAGCGGGCCGGTGCTTGCCTCTTTGGGAGTTTTGAAGTTTACAGGCACGTGGAACGAATACACTTGGCCACTGATTATGACCAACAGCGATAAGCTGAAAACCGTGCAGCTGGCGCTGACCGTTTTTCGGAACGAATCGGAAATTCTTTGGAACCAGCTTATGGCGGCGACGTTTTTAGTGAGTCTGGCTATTTATATTGTGTTTATCTTTGCCCAGAAGCACTTTGTGGCGGGGCTGTTGTCCGGCAGTGTGAAGGGGTAGTGTTTCGTTTTGGGATGGATCAAATATAGAAGAAAGCTGGCGTCTAAGAGAATTCACTTAGATTACAATAACAAGCAAGTTTCGGCCGACTCTTTTCAACGGTAAAATTAAGACTGCACGAAAGGTTTTACCCTTCGTGCAGTCTTTGTGCTTGTTATGCCAAATGGCGGGAATTAAGCGATGCCGGCAATCGTACGGGGGTTCCAAGGAATTAGGCCTATAACCACGGATAGGGTCGTGTATCAAGCTCATGCCGAAAAAAATGTTCCGAAACAATAGGGACAGGCTTTTTCTTGACTTTATTCTGCCGGCAAACTATAATTATAGTATATAAATGGGCGTTGAAACACATGGTTTGTTTAGGTATTTTTGATTAAAAATTCAAAAGGCTAACGGCCTTTATTAAAGGAGCATATCCGGTTTGAGCAAGGAAACTAGAGAACTGGCCCGCGAAGAAATTACCGGCCAGTATATTTATATGGAGCGGGTGCGCGAGCTTTTGGCCGCCGATGGAAAAACTCGCTATTGCTATGTGGAAACATATGGCTGTCAGCAAAATGAGGCAGACAGCGAAATTATTCGAGGCATGGCCGTTGAAATGGGCTATGCCCTTTGTCAAACGGCGGACGAGGCCGACTTTATCGTGTTAAACACGTGTGCCGTGCGGGAAAATGCCGAGCACAGGGTGTTTGGAAACTTGGGCGCTTTGTCGCATATTAAAAAGAAAAAGCCCGACACCATTATTGCCCTTTGCGGCTGTATGGCGGCGGAGGAGCATGTGCAGGAGAAAGTGAAAAAGAGCTTTCCCCATGTGTCCCTTGTCATAAGCAGCAATGCCCTTTGGCAGCTTCCATCGCTGCTTTATTCGGTGTTGCAGACGGGGCGCAGAGCCTTTACCGATACGGACGCCGCCGGTGTAATTGCAGAAGGACTGCCGAAAATGCGCGACCGGGGGGTTAAGGGCTGGCTTCCCATTATGTACGGCTGTAACAATTTCTGCACCTACTGTATCGTCCCTTATGTGCGCGGACGGGAGCGGAGCCGCCGGAAAGAAGAAATCTTGGCCGACGCCCAATCCATGCTGTCCGAGGGGTATAAGGACATTACGCTTTTGGGGCAAAACGTCAACTCCTACGGCAAGGATGATACGGGGAAAGCCGCTTTTCCAGAGCTTTTAAGAGAAGTGGCGGCCCTTCCCGGCGATTTCCGCATTCGGTTTATGACCAGCCATCCCAAAGACGCGTCAGAGGAGCTTTTTGCCGCCATGGCGGAAAGCCCGAAAGTGGCAAAACACCTGCATCTGCCGTTTCAGGCAGGAAGCGATGCCGTATTAAAGCGCATGAACCGTGGCTATACGGCGGAGGGCTACCTTACATTGGTGCGCAAGGCAAGAAGCCTGATGCCCAATTTGGTTTTAACAAGTGATGTCATTGTTGGGTTTCCCGGGGAAACGGAAGAAGATTTCCAGAAAACCCTTGATTTAATTCGAGAAGTGCGGTACGATGCTCTTTTCACCTTCCTGTACTCGCCCCGCAAGGGAACACCGGCGGCGAAAATGGAGGATATTGTGCCCGAGGATGTAAAAAAAGAGCGGTTTGCAAGGCTTCTGGACCTGCAGAACCAAATTTCCGCCGAAATTCACAAAGGATACATTGGCCGGACGGTACATGTGCTGGTAGACGGAGCGGCAGAAGGCAAGGAAGACTTCCTGTCCGCACGGACGGATGGCGGCCGTTTAGTCGTTTTCCCCGGCAGTGAAGATTTGATAGGACAGCTAGTCGAGGTGTGCATTACCGACAGCACCACGTGGTCTCTTTCCGGCCGGTTGGCGGCAAAATAGGTGGGATAAAAATGGATGACTATACGCCGATGATACGGCAATATCTGGAAATTAAAGAGCAGAATAAAGACGCATTGCTTTTCTACCGCTTAGGCGATTTTTATGAGATGTTTTTTGAGGATGCCGAAAAAGCATCCAAGCTTTTGGACCTCGTTTTAACCGGGCGCGACTGTGGGAAGGAAGAGCGGGCGCCTATGTGCGGCGTGCCGTATCACAGTGCGGAAGCGTATATTAACCGCCTGATTTCCATGGGAATCAAAGTGGCCGTTTGCGAGCAGGTGGAGGATCCGTCTCAGGCTAAGGGGATAGTGAAGCGGGAGGTGGTCCGCCGGATTACACCGGGCACTACCGTAGACGGACAGCTTTTGGACGAAGGCAAAAACAACTACATCGCGGCCATATACGGAGAAAAGGATGCGGTGGGCTTATGTTTCGCCGACGTGTCTGCCGGCGTTTTAAAGGCAACGAGCCTGCGGGGGGCGGACGCTCCGACCAAAGTGCTGGACGAGCTGGCCGCCTATCACCCCAAAGAGGTTTTGGTCTGCGAGGGTTTTCCTGTGGGCAAGGCTTTTTCCGACTTTGTGTCGGAACAGGGGATCTTTGTGCAGCAGGTGGCGGCCTTGTCAAGGGAGGAAGCGGAGGAAAAGCTTGCCAGACAGACCAATCGAACAAGAGAAGCTTTAACGGAGGACCCTGAAATTGTTCACGCCGCGGGCGTTCTCCTTTCGTATTTGGATGATACGGTCATGTGCGATTTGCAGCATATGACAAATCTAGAGCTGTATTCCCAAAACCGCTATGTGGAAATGTCCGTGCAGGCAAGGCGCTGTCTGGAGCTGACGGAAACCATGATGCACCAGAACCGAAAGGGAAGCCTTCTGCATGTATTAGACTGCACGAAAAGCGCCATGGGCGCCCGTATGCTGCGCAGTTTTGTGGAAAAGCCGCTGTATTCGTTGGCGGCGGTGCAAAGGCGGCAAAACGCCGTGGCGGAGCTTTACGCCGATGCCATAACTAGGGGCGAGCTTCGGGCGGCCTTGTCTCAGGTGTATGACCTAGAGCGGCTTATGGGACAGATTATGTACGGCACGGCTAATGCCAGGGTCTTAACAGGGCTTTCTAAGACGGCGGCACTTGTGCCGGGCATTAAGTCGCTGTTAGAGGGAAAGCGTTCGGAGGAATTAAACGCCATTCGGGAGGATTTGGCCGATCTGGAGCCGATTGCAAGGCTTATTGACGCGGCTATTGTGGATGCGCCGCCTTTTTCCGTTCGAGAGGGTGGCATGATTCGCCAAGGCTTTGACGAAGAACTGGACAAGCTTACCTACATAGCGCAAAACGGAAAAGCCCTCCTTGCCGAAATGGAAGCAAGGGAACGAGAAGCCACAGGCATTAAAAACCTAAAAATCGGATATAACCGGGTGTTTGGCTATTACATCGAGCTTTCGAAATCCAACACAGCCAACGCGCCGGCGCATTACACCCGTAAGCAAACGTTAGCCAACGCCGAGCGGTATATCACCCCGGAATTAAAAGAGCTGGAAACCTCCATTCTGCAGGCGCAGGAAGGAATCAAGGAGCTGGAATATACGATTTTCTGCCGCATACGGGACACAGTTAAGGCAGAAAGCGGAAAAATCATGAAAACGGCGGCGGCATTGGCCCGGCTGGATGCCTTCTGCGCCTTGGCGGAAACGGCCGCGGCGCGAAACTATTGCCGGCCGGAGATTGATTTGTCCGGCATTATTGAGATTCATGAGGGGCGGCACCCGGTGGTGGAAGCTTTGCAGAAGGATACGGTGTTTGTTCCCAACGATACGCTGCTCGACACGGGAGAAAACCGCATGGCCGTCATAACCGGGCCTAACATGGCCGGTAAGTCCACGTATATGCGGCAGGTGGCGCTCATTGTCTTAATGGCGCAAATGGGCAGCTTTGTGCCGGCCAAGTCGGCTCGAATCGGCCTGGTGGATAAGATTTTCACCCGCATTGGTGCGGCGGACGAGCTTTCGGCAGGCCGGTCGACGTTTATGGTCGAAATGAGTGAAATGGCCGATATTTTAAAACAGGCAACCTCCCAAAGCCTGCTTGTTTTAGACGAGATTGGCCGCGGCACCTCCACCTATGACGGCATGGCCATTGCCCGGGCGGTACTAGAATATG
>DUUG01000191.1 GCA_012841675.1 Clostridiales bacterium | reverse complement strand
TTAAGCGGTGCCTACGGAAGTGCCATGGCCGCCGCTAAGGAGCTTCCTGATCGCAACATCACCGTGTTCGACGCCCGAACCTCCGGCGGCGGGCTGTACATGATGGTGCAGCAAGCCGCGGCTCTGGCCAAAAAGCAGCTTTCCACCGCGGAAATTGCCGACCGGCTGTATGCACTTAGAGACACGGTTTCCGTTGCTTTTTCCGTGGCGGATTTAACCCCTTTGCACCAGGGCGGGCGACTGGGCCGTGTGCGCCAGTCCATCAACACGATTTTGAACAACCACCCCCTGTTTCTTTGCCAGGACGGAACCATTGTGTCCGACGGTATGGCTCGGGGCAAAACAGCCCAGCAGGACTATCTGTTTTCTAAGGTGCCGCCGGGTGCTTCCCATGTGATTGTGCACCATGCGGGCAAGGAAAGCCGCGGAGCGTTGGAGCTTGCCTCCAGGTTGCGGGCAGCCCATCCAACGGCAAAGGTTTCCGTTCGGGTGCTGGGCCCTGTGTTAACGGTGCATCTAGGTTTTTCCGCTCTTTGTGTCGTATGGATGTAAAAACCGGGCAGAAACTTCTGCCCGGTTTTTCATTGACTTTTCCTGTTCTCCCTCGTACAATGGGGGAAAATGGAAACTCGGCGCCAAAAAAAACGAAGTGTTTGAAAACACTGTGTTCCGTCCGTACAAACATTTTGTAAAGGGGATTTGGAATGGATTATATTTTTGAGCCGTCTAAACAACTGCCCATAGCAGCAAAAGTGGATCTTTGCGTCATCGGCGGAAGCTGTACCGGTGTATTTGCGGCGGTGCGGGCCGCGCGCATGGGGCTTTCCGTTGCTTTAATAGAAAAAACCAACGCCCTAGGCGGCACGGCAGGCAACGGCCTTGTCTGCGTTTGGCATTCTCTTTACGACACCGAGCAGAAAGAGCAGGTGATTGCCGGCCTTACTTATGAAATGACAGAGCGGCTGGCCAAGCAAAATGCCATTATAACCATCGACGCCCGCCCGCCGGCCTTTGTTTTTAACCCGGAGGAGCTGAAAATCGAGCTGGATGCGCTAGTTAAAGAGCATAAAATCCAACTTTTTCTGCACACCTTTTACACGGCGGCCTTTACCGATGGAAAGAAAGTCACCGCCGTTGCCATTGAAAACAAGGGCGGACGAAGCGCCATTGCCGCCGACTTTTTTATTGACGCCTCCGGCGACGGCGACGTGGCAAAAGACCTTTCCCTTCCCTCCTACGTCCCCGAACATCCGCAACCGCCCACGGCCTGCTGGCTTTTGCAGGGCGATTTGCAATCCGTTAGCCTTTCCTCGCTTTTACAAACCTACGGTCCCGAATTCGGCCTGGAGAAAGATTGGGGCTGGGGCACCTCTCTGCCGGGCACGGAGGAAATTCATATGCGGGCCGACACCCACGTTTTTGACCGGTTTTGCGCCAACGCCGGCGATTTGACGGAGGCCGAAGTGGCCGGACGGGAGCAGATGCGCCGCATTGTCCGCCTGCTAAATGCCAAAGGGGCGGGCGAATACCGTCTGCTGTCCGCCTGTTCCCATATCGGCATACGCGAAACGTACCATTACAAAACACGGTATCAGGCCGATTGGAAGGCGCTGTTAACCGGCCAGCGGTACGAAAACGCCATTATGAACGGAAGCTACCGCATTGACATTCACTTAACGGAGGAGCGGGGCATAACTTTCCTCTATTTGGACGGGCGCAAAGAAACTTTCTACGGCCGCAACGAGCGAAAAGATTTTTCCAACTGGCGAGAGGAGCTGGGGTTGTCCGGCCCGCCGGCCACGTACTATCAGGTGCCCTTCGATCTCCTTGTTCAAGAACAGTATGACAATTTTCTGGCCGTTGGGCGCATGTTAAACGCCGATGTCGAGAGTTTTGGTGCCCTTCGTGTCATGGTTAACTTAAACCAGCTGGGCGAAGCCG
>DUUG01000190.1 GCA_012841675.1 Clostridiales bacterium | reverse complement strand
GGTGCTGCCCCTTTTAATATGGGCAAACTGCCGCGTAAAATTTGTCTCCGTCTGTATAATAATTCCCTTTTCGCGCGCAGTTTCGAGTGTTTTGCGCACTTCCGGGATTTCAATTGCTTCTAATAGGCGGTCTAGTCCTTCTTCCCAAGTTTTTGCCCTAGTTTCCCACTCATAACGACTAAAGAAGCCGCTTGCTTCCCCCTGATCTTCCTTTGGTTTTGCCTTGACAGCGGCAACGATTTGCCCGCCTTCCCGTCGAAGCCGGAAACAGACACCGTTTGTAAACAAAAGCGCATCCTCTGTGTCGAAATAGAGAGCATGCAGCTTTATTTCCGTGGGAGTAGCGCCTAAAAAGCTCCAAAGCTCGGCCGAGAAGAAGCCTTCTTGCGGGCAGGCAAGCTTGTATTCTCGTTCCATACTATTTCCTTCCCAGGCGGTGTATCAGAATGCGGCCCAACTCATACAGCGCAAGCAGCAGCGCGGCCGGTAGAATGGTTTGGGGAAACTGTCTCACAGGCAGCGCCGTAAGACCCAAAAATCCCGCCATACCGGGAATGTACATAAGCGCAATGGAAAAAACCCCCGTGCAGAGCAGGGCAATTAAAAACATCCTGGAGCCGTAGCTGTCTTCCCGGAACAATGTCTCACCCCAGGCCTGCAATATCATGGCCATGGCCAAAAAGGAAAACAGCAGCGAAAACCAAAGACCCATGCCGGCCGAAGCCGCCGTTGCCTCTTTGCTTGCCAGGCCGTCAAAAACCAAAACAGCGCCCACCGCAGAAAAAAAGCCGCCTAAAATCGCCATCGCTGTCATGGCCCCACCGGGCAAACGGCCAATTTGAGGCTTGTCCTGCAAAATACTCATCCGCTGTTCTTTGGAACGCAAAGGCCCTCTGCCAAACAGCGCAATGGCCGCAGCACCGGGCAGGGGTATCAGCAGAACAAGCAACAACACAGCCGCCGGCGAAACCGGCGCATTTTGCGTAATGGCAGACAAAAGCAAAAGGGAGCTAGCCGTGCCAAGCTGCACGGCCATCTGCCAGAGGGAAATTTTCCTTGCCGCGCCTTCCGCATTCCGCGCCAGCCGGACAAGAGTTGCCAAAAGGGGCATTCGGCAGGTTCTTGTCCAAACATCGGGGTGATAATGCCCTTCTTTTTCCTCGCAAACGCGCACCTGGGCGTGGGCAAAAATGCCGTCGTTGGCATGCTTAGACGCGGCAATGACATTTTGAGAAGACGATGCCAGCTCGGACAATAAAACCCGATGTTCCGCCTGCATTTCCGCGGCAAGCCGTATGGAGCGCAGGGTTTTTACATTCCTGTCTCTTGCCAAGCGTTCCAGCCTTGTTCCGTTGGTAACTCGGCTAATATCCACTGTAAATCCGGCGGCGCCAGCCTTATACTGGGCACTTCCCTCCAGCTCATTGCTGACCAGCATGGTTGTCACGCCGGCCCGCTCTAAATCGGCCACAGCAACAGACGCCTCTCCTTCCGGCGAGGCTTCCGCAAACAGAAGCCCAATCAGGGTTAAATCCTTCTTTTCGGGAATACCCGCGGCCAACGCAATGGTCTGCTGCCCGTTATCCACCGCCTGCCTTAATAAAACGCGAATCCGTCGCTCGTCCTTTTGGGTAATAGGGCGAGCCGAGCCCCATTCGGTGCAAATTGTCGTACAAAGGGGCAGTATAGCTTCCGGACGCCCGGCGGCACAGGAAAGGGCCCGGCCATTTTCTTCCCAATATTCCGCCGCCGTAAAGCCCCGTTCTTCGGTAAATTCCCGCCGGTTTTTTAGACGAAAACCGCCAAGCAGCATTCTTTCCTCGGCGGAAGTTCTTAAAATGCGCAAAAGCGTGTCGCCCATGGTTTCCTTCAATCCGCAGGCACGGCTTAAGCTGCCGTCGTCGGCAAAGCGAAGGCAAATGACAAGCGGAAGATGGTCTTTAAAGTGCAGAGAAGTCATGCGGTGCCGTTTGCCCGCAAAGTAAAAGCTTTTTAATTCGGCGCTTCGTTTGCCGTAAAACAGACCCTGATCCGCTAATATAAGCGAGGCATCGGCTACCGGCCAAAGGGCAGCTTCGTCGGCAACCATGAGCCCATGCTGCCCCAGCAGCTTAAGCCCCTGCCGTCTTGCCTTCAAGGTCATTCGGCCCAGCGCCGGCGGCAAACAGGGGGCAAGGCAAGCAAGGACCGCCCTGGCCATTTCAGCATCCGGCCGCCCTTCCAGCACGTAAAAAACAGCCGTGCACACCGCCGCCAGCAATGCCACCACAGCAGGCAGCGCCCGCCACTTGGCAGCAGGCTCTGTTCCCAAGGGCACCGACGCAAAATACCCGCGGCCCACAACGGCAAACCCGCCCAGCACGCCAAGCCCCCAGAAAAGGCCCGTGGAAAAGGCTTCCGCGTTCTGCTTCAGCCCAACGAGCATCGCTATGGCCAATATCGCGTACAGGGCGTAAAAAAGCTTGTCTCTATTTTGTGAAAGCAACAAAGACGCGTAGGATTCCTGCGGCTTTTGGGGAAGCTCGTCGCTTACCCTGTTGTTTTCCTCTATCGTCATGTCGTTCCCCTCTTAATAATGCGGTTTTATCTCTATGCCACACAAATTATAACCCGTTCACGGAAATATTTTCTAGCCCGTTGGCCGAAAACTCCGTCAAATACTCCTCAATTTTGCGCACAAGCAATTCACTGTCCGCCCCGTCAATGTCGTGGTCGTGCAGGTCGCGCCTTGCCAGTTCCTCTGCGAGAATGCCGTAAAACACCATGTCCTCATAGTCCATAATGGCTTCGTGGATGCCGCCTTGCACATATTTCCTAGACGGCACCGCCTCCGGCGAAAACTCCACCAGCGCTTCCATCCCCGCCTGCAGACAAGCGGCAAACACACGGCTTTCC
>DUUG01000189.1 GCA_012841675.1 Clostridiales bacterium | reverse complement strand
CGTCGCAGGCTTCTCTGGCGGTAATACCTGCCGTTTCCAGCACACTGAGCTTCACCAGCTCATGGGCCAGAAGCATTTCATCAACCTGCCGGATCACAGCCGGGGTTACGCCGCCCTTGCCAATCTGTGTTAAGGGCGAAAGGGTGTTGGCCTGCCCGCGCAAATAAGCGCGCTGTTTGCTTGTTATCATAGAGATTCCTCCGCTATTCTTTCCAGGTGGGCAAAATACTGGGCCAGTTTTTCCCGTAAAACAACGAGCGCCCTGCCCCGGTGAGAAATTTTCCCCTTTTCCGCCGGAGTCAGCCGGCCGAACGAACGTCCCGTGGTTGCCTCGGCAAACACAGGGTCATAGCCAAAGCCGCCGGTTCCGTCCGGCTCAAACAAGATGTGTCCGAAGCACTCGCCCCGGGCCAGAATATGGTTGCCGTTTGGAAACACACAGCACAAAACCGAGACAAATTTCGCTCCCCGTTCTTCTTCCGGCACGGTTTCCATCTGCCTAAGAAGGTACATATACCGCTGGGCATCAGTTAGTTCTTCGCCGCCGTAACGGGCCGAGTGTACGCCGGGGGCGCCGGACAGGGCATCCACAACCAGCCCGGAATCGTCGGCAATGGCCGGCATGCCGGTTGCCAAACATACGGATTTTGCCTTAATATACGCATTTTCCTCAAAGGTCGCGCCCGATTCTTCCGGGTTTAAGGAGATGCCGGCGGCAGTCATGCTTATAGAAGAAATCCCAAACTCGGACAAAAGCTCTTGTAATTCACACAGCTTGCCCGCATTGTTGGTGGCTATAACAAAGCGTTCCCTTTGCATTACATTACCTCCCTTTGCAGCCGGCAAAGCTCGGCTATGGCCTTTGTACCCATATCTAAAAGGGAGGTAAGCTCGTCTCTCGTAAAGGGCCGCTTTTCGCCGGTTCCCTGCAGCTCGATAATTCGGCCTGTGTTGGTCATAACCATGTTGAAGTCTGTCTCGGCGTTGCTGTCCTCAGAATAGTCTAGGTCTAAAAGGGGCTTTCCATCCACGATTCCGGCAGAAACCGCGGCAATTTGCTCTTTTACCGGGTTTTTGACAATGATATTTTGCTTCACCAGCTTTTCGCAGCCAAGCCAGAGAGCCAGCCATCCGCCGGTAATGGAGGCGGTTCTCGTTCCTCCGTCGGCCTGCAAAACATCACAGTCCACCGTAAGCGATAGGCCGCAAAGCCCCTGCAGGTCGGTTACGCTTCGTAAAGAGCGGCCAATGAGCCGCTGGATTTCCGACGAGCGGGGCGCAATGCGCAGCCTGCTTATATCTCTCGGCGTTCTGGTTTGGGTAGCACCGGGCAGCATGGCATATTCCGCCGTGACCCATCCCGAATCCGACCCCACCAAATGGGGCGGCACGCGGTTTTCCGCCGTCACACAGCATAAAACGCGGGTTTTTCCTATTTCAACCAACACGTTTGCCAGTGGATATTCGCAGTAATCCAGCGTAAAGGTAACCGGGCGCAGTTCGTTATCTTTTCGGTTGTTGGCTCTCATAATTCTTCTCCCATTATTCAAATAAGGCGTCGATAAACAGATCCGGGTCAAATTCCGCCAGATCGTCTACCTTTTCGCCCAGCCCCGTGTATACCACGGGAATTCCAAAGCTTGCCGAAACGGCAATGGCAATGCCACCCTTGGCCGTTCCGTCCAGTTTGGTAATCACAAGTCCGGTCAACCCGGCCACCTGCTGAAACTCTTTGGCCTGCGACAGGGCGTTCTGACCGGTGGTGGCGTCCAAAATCAGCCACGTTTCTTTGACCGCATCGGGCAGCTCCCGGTCGATAACACGCCGAATTTTCGCCAGCTCGTTCATCAGATTCTTCTTGTTGTGCAAGCGTCCCGCCGTGTCGCAGAGGATCACGTCGGCCTTGCGGGCCTTGCCGGCGGCAACGGCGTCAAAAATAACGGCGGCAGGATCTGCCCCTTCGTGCAAGCGTACAATGTCAACGCCGGCTCTCTCCGCCCAGATGGAAAGCTGATCCGCCGCAGCGGCACGGAAGGTGTCTCCCGCGGCCAGCAGCACCTTTTTGCCCTCTTGCTTCCAAAGAGCGGCCAGTTTGCCGATGGTGGTGGTTTTGCCCACCCCGTTGACGCCGATGATCAGCACGACCTTCGGCCCTGTGCCTTCTTCTCTCGGCACGGGCTTGGCCATCATGTCTTTTAAAATCTGCTTGAGGGCCTGCCGAACATCCTCAGACTCCTCCAGCTTTTGCTCTTTGATGACCTTGCGAAGCTGTTCCAGCACACGGGTGGTGCACTCAATACCCACGTCTGCCAGAATCAGCACTTCCTCCAGCTCTTTCAAAAGTTCCTCATCGACTTTTTTGCCGCCGGAAAACACGCTTGAAAGCATACTTCCGAGGCTGTCGCGAGTTTTTTTCAGTCCGACTTTCAGCTTGTTTAAAAGTCCCATATTGCTCTCCTTTTATGTCAGCGTAAATTGCTTTTCCATACCGGCCAAATCCAGAGAAAGCAGGCGGGAAACCCCCTGCTCCTGCATAGTGACGCCATAGAGAATATCGGCCCTCTCCATGGTAGTTCGGCGGTGCGTGACAACAATAAACTGGGTTTCAGCGGAAAGCCGCCGAAGATACGTGACAAAGCGCAGAACATTAACATCGTCCAGCGCCGCATCAATTTCATCCAAAACGCAAAACGGCGCAGGCTGCACCTTTAACATCGCAAAGTAAAGGGCAATGGCCACCAAGGCCTTTTCTCCGCCGGAAAGCAGCGTAATAGACTTTAAGTTTTTTCCCGGCGGCTGCGCTTTAATCTCAATGCCGCTGGTAAGGGGCTCCTCCAGGTCGGTCAGCGAAAGCTCCGCCGTGCCTCCGCCGAAAATTTCGGCAAATGTCTGGGAAAAACTCTCGGAAATGGCGGCAAAGCTCTGGATAAACAGGGTTTTCATGGTGTCTGTCAGCTCTGCAATGAGGGATCTAAGCCCCTGCGCCGATTCTTCAATGTCTTCCTTCTGGGAAGTAAGGTAGTCATACCGCTCTTTCAACGCGGCAAACTCGTCAATGGCGCCTACATCCACAGGGCCAAGGGCCTTCTGCCGGCTTCTCAACTCAGAAATCCGCGCCAAGGCGGCTTTTTCATCCTCCGGCTCCGGCGCTGCAAGGGCTTCGCCGGGGGTCAGCTCATACTGCTCCCACAGCCGGGCGGAAAGCTGTTTTTCCTCGTTTTTAACCGTCTGCAAGGCGGATTCCAGCCGGCTTTGCTCTCGTTCCAAAGCCACGAGCCGCTCGTTGGCATCCCGCAAAGCCTTATCGCACTCGGTCTTCTTCTGTTCCAAGGCTTCCCGCTCGGCCAATGCGGCGGAAAGGGCTTCGGCCTGTGCCGCGGCGGTTAAAGCAAACTGCTCCGCCCGCTGCTTGCAAAGCTCCCGCCGTTCTTCCAGCAGGGCTTTTTGGCGGATTGCTTCCTTCTGCTCTGCTTCCAGTGTGGCCTGGTCGCTGTCGGCTTCGTTTCTTTGCCGCTCTAGTTCTATGATTGCCTGCCGAATGCCTTCCTGCTCGGCTTCATTGGCCGCAAGGGCAGAACGCAAGGCCGTCAGTTGTTCGGCCATGGCCTGATGCTCGCCTTCGGCGTCGGCTTTGCCTTTTGTAAGTCCGGCCAGCTCCGCTTCTTTGGCCTGTGCCTCCTGCTCGCTTGCTTCCGCCCGGGCAAGCCAGCTTTCCTCTTCGGCGGCAAGGTGCTGTAAGGCAAGCTCTGTATTTTCACGGGCTTTGGAAAATTCTTCTTCCTGCTTTTGCAGGTTTTCCAGTAAAAACGCATGCTGTGCGGCGGCGGTTT
>DUUG01000188.1 GCA_012841675.1 Clostridiales bacterium | reverse complement strand
TCCCGCCGTAACCATGTCTTTTATGGCCGGCAGCAACTCCTGCACCTTTTCATATTTTCTTGCCACAATAATACCCCCCTGACGTAGTACTTTTATTTTCCTACATCAGGGGGGTTTTGTCTATTGTCCGTTTTTACTGGGGCGGTTCACCTCTGTGGGGAAGGGTTTCTTGTATAGTGCCTCCAGTTCGGCCGGGGTCAAATTTTCAAAAGATGTTTTTTTTGCTCCTGCGATTGAAAAGCGTTGGAATCCTGGATCGGTGTTTGTTCAGCCGGTGCTGCGTTTTCCGAGGAATTCGCTGGCGTTGTGTATGCAGGCATTGTCCGAGCCGGCGGTGGCTCATGCATGGACATAGCGGAGGCAAAAAGCCCTGCCGAAAGCAATACAACCAACAGAACGGGCAGTAAGATCCATAACCGTTTTTTCATGGGAGGGTTCCTCCTTTGAGATGAGTTAACAGGTACCCGTTTGCCCGAGGATATTAAGGCCAGTGTAAGAGGTTTTGCTTAGAACGTCAAGGATTTAGAATGGGTTTTTATAGCAAAATGACAACAAAGTCCCTAAAATAAAAAGGCGGCAGATGATCTGCCGCCGGAAATACAAAGCAAAAGGGGCGTAAAGCGATTGTCCTTCCACACCATTTTAACAACTGCTGTCTGTTGCCGGGAAAAATAGGCATAGCCATAGACAGGGCGGGGTAACACTCGTTCTGGCCACCCGGTGCTTTTGCCCTGCGGGAAGATATAGACTGTCGCCTTGGCGGAGGGTTTTCTCCGTTCCGTCGGGAAAAGCGATAACGCCCTCCCCCTGCAGTACGAATACAAGCTCGTCTTCCGCCTGGTCATACCAGAAACCGGGCGGGGAAGCGTACCCGTTGGAAACAATCCGTTCCACCCGGATCGGCCCCTTTTCAAACAAAAGAGCAGACACTTCTTGCCCTTTGGGTGGCTGCTGAGCCGAAAACAGGTGCATAGACATCCTCCTTGTGCCGTACAAGCGTGGCAGTTTTTATAACTCTCCCTGTCGCCAAAATTGCATTTCGACAAAGAGCGCGGATCCATTATACCACACTGCAAGCGCGTTGTTCAAAGCACAAGGGTTACGATTTATCGCCGGATTTAGAGAGCAAAGCAAAAATAAACCCAAACAGAACCGCCGCCGCGATGCCACCGGCCGTACCGGTAATGCCGCCGGTGAAGGCGCCCAGCAGGCCGCTTTCCATAACGGCCTCTTTGGTGCTTTTAGCAAGGGTATAGCCGAAGCCGATGATGGGAACGGTTGCCCCGGCCCGGGCAAATTCTACCAATGGCTGATAAAGCCCCAGCGCTGTCAGCACAACGCCGGACACAACGAACAGAACGAGAATGCGGGCAGGCGTCAGCTTGGTTTTATCCAGCAAAAGCTGGCCGATGGCGCAAATGAGGCCGCCGACGAGAAAGACCTTTAAATATAGAAGCATTACGCACCCTCCTTCTTGGTGTTGGAGATAACAACTGCGTGGCAGATGCAGGGGATGGTTTCCCCCTGTTGGACGGACAGAGGGGACATGAGAGCGCCTGTGCCGGCGAAAAGAACTTTGTTCCAGGTTCCGTCTTTCATACCGTTTAAAATATGGCCGCACAAAACGCTGGCGGAACAGCCGCATCCGCTTCCGCCTGCATGTACGTCTTGTTTTTTTGCATCGTATAACAAAACGCCGCAGTCGTGGTAGTTGGGGCCAAGGTCTATGCCGTCCAATTGGAACATATCGCGCAGAATTTGTGCCCCAAAAGAGGCCAGATCACCGGTTAAGATGAGGTCAAAATCCGTCGGTGCCAATCCCGTTTCTTTAAACAAGGCGGAAAGAGTTTCATACGCCGCCGGCGCCATGGCAGCGCCCATGTGGTTGGAATCCTTGACGCCCAGATCAATAATTTGCCCCGTGCAGACATGGGTAATATACGGCCCGTTGCCCTCGGAGGACAAAATACAGCAGCCGGCTGCCGTTGCCGTCCACTGGGCAGTAGGGGTGCGCTGGCCGCCGTATTCCAAAGGCATACGATACTGCCGCTCGGCGGAAGCAAAATGCGAGCTGGTAATGGCGGTCGTATGGTTGGCAAACCCGCCGTCAATCAGCATGGAGGCAAGGCCAAGCCCCTCCGCCATGGTCGAGCAGGCGCCATACAGCCCGTAGAAGGGCAGGGCCATATCGCGCACGGCAAAAGATGAGCCGATGCACTGGTTCAAAAGATCGCCGGCAAAGACATAATCTAATGACCCCGGCGCAAGAGAAGTCTTGTTCAGCGCGGCAGACAGAGTCTCGGCCTGCATGCGGCTTTCGGATTTCTCCCATGTTTTTTCGCCGAAGGTCGTATCGTTGTTAATCCGGTCAAAGCTGTTTTTTAGCGGGCCTTCGCCTTCTTTTTTGCCAACCACGCTGGCAAACCCAATAATGGAGGGAGGAGAAGCAAGCTCCACGGTAAAGCGGCCCAGTCGTTTTGTCGGTTGCATAGGGACTCCTCCTAAATAAAAATCAGTAGAATCAGGCCGTATAAAATCGCTGATGTGATTCCGTAGACAAGCACCGGTCCGGCGACAACGAACATCTTAGCTGCCATTCCTAACACAAACCCTTCGGTTTTAAACTCCATCGCAGGCGAAACAACCGAATTGGCAAAGCCCGTAATTGGCACAATAATACCCGCGCCGGCAACCTTGGCAATATTGTCATACACATGCAAAGCCGTCAGCAGAGCGGCCAAGAAGATAAGCGTCAAGAGGGAATAAAGCGAAGCATCTTTGGTGTTTAAATGGAAAAGCTCCTTGTATAAGTCGGCAAAGGCTTGTCCAATGCAGCAGATAAGACCGCCGAAGATAAACGCAAGACTAATATTTTTTCCGCTGGGAGAAGTAGGAGATCTTTTTTCTACAATCGCAGCATACTCTTGTTCGGTCAATTTCGGCATGCGGATTCCTCCTTAATGAAAAAGCATCGAAAATAGTATGAGAAGATTTTTGCGTATTATGCATTTTAAGGCGGAAGCGGTCATGGAAGCAGGCAGCATCCCTTGTTTGAATTCTTATTGTGAAATTGTCGCAAGGGGGCTTGACAAAACGGGGCAAATCGGATATAATCATTCTTGTCTGTTTAAGATATGCATAAGCGGTCATGGCGGAATTGGCAGACGCGTACGTTTGAGGGGCGTATGGTTTTACCGTCCGGGTTCAAGTCCCGGTGACCGCACCAATTCCCATTGACTGTCTTGCAGCAATTTGACTGCCTTGCAGCAATCGGATCCAGTAGTATGCGGATATGGCGGAATTGGCAGACGCGCTAGATTCAGGTTCTAGTGAGCGCAAGCTCATGGAGGTTCAAGTCCTCTTATCCGCACCAACGCTCAAACCCTTGTGTATCAACGGGTTTGGGCGTTTTGCTTTTTTGATGCGATTGGCTGTTTTTACCGTGTTCTGGATCTATTGCACACAAAATTGCACAAGTTGTTTTTCGTCGCGCAACAGCTTCTATGGTAAACGGCCTCTACAAAAGAGAATATAAAAGCACATAGACCAAATCTATGTGCTTTTTTGCATTTACAAAATTTTCGCAACGAAATCATGTTACGCTAACGAAAATCGGTATTGTGACGGTGAGTAGCCCGTCAATCTTTTGAATTCATAGCTAAAATAGGTGGGAGAGGAAACCCCGATAACTCTGCAATTTCAGTAACCGTATAATATCCATTTTCCAGAAGCTGTTTGGCATAGTTAATCCGAAGAT
>DUUG01000187.1 GCA_012841675.1 Clostridiales bacterium | reverse complement strand
GGCAGGCAATGCCGACGAGAATTGCCATCATCACCGGCAAATAAAGCGAAGATAACGCCCCCGCCGCAACGGCTAGCAAAGCGGAAGCTGCACCAAACAGAAGGCCGCTTTGGGCCATGTGGGCCACATGGCGCCGAGTAAGCCACTTGGCAATCCACGCACCAAGCACAGACAGCAGAGGAATTACCAGCGTTACGGCAATGGAAAACGCCGAGCTAAGCTGAAACCGTTCAAACAGGAGACTAGGCGTCCAAGTAATCACCCCGTCCTTGACAAAGCCGTTGCCAAGGCCAAGCAGCCCGAAAACTATAATACTTCCAATAAGCCACGGACTTGTTTTTAGCTTTTCTCCCGTTTGCTTCGGTCCGTTAGGCGAAAAATCGCCGCCGGCCCGTTCCACCCGGGTTAAAAAGAGCATCCATACAATGCCGGCCACAACCAGCGTCACCGAAGAAAGCATAAACATCCAGCGCCAGGTAAAAAGTGTCACACATAGGGCCGAAAGCCCGTAAGCCAAAAACGTGCCCACCGCCACGGTGGTGCTCATGGCAAAAATCGCGCCGGGCATATGCTGGTCGGACAAATTTTTCGCCAAAATCCGGATCAAGTTGCACCACAAAAAGGATTGGGCAATGCCGTTGCCAAGCCAGAAAACGCGCATGGCTTCCACATTTGGCAGCATGGGCATGGCAAAGTTGATAACCGCCGAGGCAATAAGCGCGCCAAAAATGGCCCATTTCCCGTTATAAAAGCGGGATATAATCCCGTTCCCAAGCTGCCCGATGCCGTAGGCCATGAAAAAAGCCGCGGAAACCGTTCCCGCCTCCGCCTTGGAAACAGAAAGGGAGGTTATGACTTCGATGAGGTTGGCGTTGTAATTCAACCGCCCCACATACGCAAGGGTATACGCAAGCCAGCAGGCAACCACCAGCGTGCTGGCATTTTTCTTATTGAGATACTGTTTTTCCACGTTTTAATGCGCTTCTTTCTCCATAAGGGTTAATTCTGCAGAACCTCCCAAAGATGTGCTTCTATGGCATCGGAAAGCTCCTCCATGCTGTGATACCGCATACCCAAGGCATAAGCCATGGATTCATATAACACAGATGCATACGCATCATCCGCCAAAACAAAATTCTGTATATTTTCCGCCACAGACAAAGCATATGCAAGCATTGGTTCTAACAAACCGCGTCTTGCCGGTATGGTTACAAAGGGAAGCCTTTCAACCGGAACGCCTTCAGCAAGCATCTGAAAATGCTGATTCGTAATCTCGTTGGAAACGTGCAGCTCTCCGCCATAGAGACTGGTTTCATAATCCATGGCGAACCAGATAAAATCATAGGCTTGGGCAAGGTATTCGGATACGGGGTTCGCCGCCAAATACCTTGTAACTACGGCAACAGAGCCCTCCCCGGAAGCGGCGGGCATGGCAAAAGCAATGGGCGTTTTCCCCTGCTCTGTGAGCCAGATGTCAAAATATGCCCCTTAAGCTCGTTGCTCGAATAATAGTCCGCAAACAGCAGGCATTCCTCTTTCGCCAAGCTCTCCCAAGGTGCATATGCAGGAGTTGCGCCTGCGTCCAAAAGCTCACTTGCAACGGCCACTGCATCGGTTAAAAGCTGCTGAAAGCCCTCGCTTCTGACATTGATAATGCCCTCCTCCAAATCCCATAACGGCACTCCGCTTCCTGTTACAAACTGCTCAGGACTCAAGCCATTGCCCGGCGCAGGAAGCTGACCCGTCGCCGTTTTATAGGCAAGCAGCGCATGGACAAACTCCGTCTGTGTCGAAATTACCTTGTCGGATAACAGGGGCCAAAGGGCGGTCCCTTTAGCGGCCTCTTCCGTTGTTATGTACATCCAAATCGAGTATGAAATGGGAACAACTAACTGTTGGCCCACATACTGCCCGGCTTCCATGAGGGTTTGCTTTTCTGCTGGTTTTTCTTTTTTTGTCTGCCTGCGCAGGCAATGTTCCGGAAAGTACACACTGTCTACGACACAGATTTCCACCGCAAGCAAAAAACCCGCGACCATTGTTGAAGAAAACCCGGCTTTGAAAACCAACCGACTTGTTATTTATACACTGGATTCCCATACGACCTTCAACAGGATGGTGAAAAAATACCAAGAGGCCAATCCGAAAGTAAAAATTGAGCTTACGAATTTTGGCCAGGATGTGCAAAAATACAGAGAAGCGGTAACCGGCGATAACCGGCCGGATATTTACATGGAAACCTCGTTCCCAGACAGGATTGCCGCTGCCATGCAGCAGGGGGAACTGGCGGATTTGTCTCTCTTTTTTGCGGCGGACGAAACGTACGATCCGGCCGATTACAACCAGCTTCGTTTCGCAGACGCATAAGATACCCCCTGTTATTTTATTACATTTATTGTAACAAAGCCGGCATACCACTGTCAACCGGAACGGGAAAAATCCCTCATGGCTTTCTATGAAACAAGGAGGATAACGAAAAGTTGCCAAAAAAAGCTCCGGCCATGCCGGAGCTTTCAACTATTCTACTAGCAAACGGAAAAAATACTGCACCCCTGTGTGTTTGTCTGCGTTTCCCCAAACCACCTGCAGATAGACAAGATACGTGCCCGGCTGGGAAGGAATTGCAAGGCTTTCGCCATACATAATCGGTTTTTCGAGATCTTCGCCATAGACCTCGTACTTAGGAGAGTGCACTTGTTGGCCGGAGAGCCGGACGGTAAAATCCGGCCCATATGAGATGACGGGGGCGCTGTAAAAGGCATCCTGCGGGGAAAGCCGCTCCCAGTCGGCAACCAGCTCACGGTCGAAGGTAAACGCCCTGTTGGAAAGCGGAATGATCTCCTCCTCGTCGGAATACGCCATAACGATCCCTGTATCCGCTACTTCGCTAGGCAAAATAAAACGTAGAAAAACCCATAAAAGCCCGCCTAAAACCACCACTAGCAACAGCGCAATCAGCAAAAACACCTTTTGATTTACGCTTCTGCCCCGAGTTTTTCGCATTTTTACAAAACCCCTCTCCTAAAAATCACCCCGACGCAAATCGGGGGGAAATAGTCATCTAACGGCACACTTCGGCCAAAAGCCGGCCAACGGCCATCTTATCATGGGTTGCCTGAATGGTCCGCATCCGCTGACGCAGATTCCATAAAGCCGTATCGTCATATATCAGTTCTTCAATTTCTCGAATTCTGTCTTTCGTTCGCTTTTCCAGCAAACGGCCGACCCCCTGCTGCACGACAAATTCGGCATTGCCCAACTCCTGTGCCAGCATTGGCTCGGTTAATAGCATGGGAAGCTCGGAATAGATGGATTCAAATACGGTAATTCCGCCTGCCTTGGAAATAATCAGGTCGGATTGACGCATATATTGGGCCACTTTGTCCGTATACCCGAGCACCTCAATGTTTTCATACCGACCGGAGAGCTTTTTTAAAAGCCGCTTGTTGTTGCCGGTGATAATCGTGGTCTTTACATCCGGCAGGCGATTGATGGCCTGGTAAAACGATTTCGGCATGGAAAGAAGCCCCAGTCCCCCGCCCATAATCAACAGATGTTTCTCCCGCTTATCGTGGCAAGGGCGCTCCGGCGGATTGTCAAAGGCCCGCTTAACAGGCATTCCATGCACCACAATCTTCTCTTCCGGAACCCCTCGGGACATCAAACGCTCTTCGGTCGCATAATCTGCCACAAAATACCGCTTTGTGTCGGGATGCAGCCAGTAAGGATGACAAATCAAATCGGTAATACACGTCATAAAAGGAACGGTCAGCCCCAGCTCCTTTAGACAGTCGGCAATCAACGCAGGCGCAATGGGGACCGTACAGATAATGGCATCGGGCTGGTAGTACAGCAACAGCGCTTTCAGCCTGCTCATAAAGGATCTCGGCAAAAGCGGGCGCACATTCGGCTCGAACCGTTCCGTATACTTATATCCAAGGTTAAAAAGAAGAGCAGACCGGTTGACGATTTTTTCAAACGTGCGGTAGATAAGGTTCGCCTGCTCTGGTAAAATAGATTCACATAAATCTACAATTTTTACATTTGCCTGGGGCAGTGTCTGATTGATTTGCTCGGCAATGGATTGGGAAACGGTATAATGGCCCATTCCAAATCGGCCTGTAACAATCAATACCTCCATAATGTACACATCCCTACTGCTTTACTGAGCGTACTATCACGATTGATACAGATATAGTATACACAAGCGGAGCTTATAATGCAAGTATTATTTTATCCCCAAAAACGCCGTGTAAAACCCGACCGGTCCAACAAAGTGGCAATGGCCAAAAACACAATCCCGCCGGCCACTGCCTGTAAAAGATTCAAAGGGAGCATGGCAAGCGGAGCCACCCAGTTGCCAAAAAACAACCCCTCGGCCAGATAATACCCGCCGCAGGTAATGGGTATGGCCAGAAAGCAAGCAATAATATTTCTCCGGTTGACCAAAATGCCGCCCCTGGAGGTAAAAAGCAACGCCAAAGCCGCCTTAATGGGCACCGTCGCAATAATCCATACAGGCGCCCCGGCCAGCAAATCCGCCAAAGCCCCGCCCAAAGCAGCGGTAGCCACCGCATACCCCGTCGGAAGCAAAGCCGCGGCAAGATAGACCATGCTGTCGCCCAGATGGAAGTAGTTTCCGTTGGCCGCCGGAATGCGCACCAGCGTCACCGCGGCCATCATGGCACAAAGCATCGCCGCTATAACAAGCCGCCAAAGGGCCGGCGGTCTCCTTTTCCGAAGCTCGGTTTGTTCCAACTGATGATCCACGGTTTCCACTCCTTTTCCGGTCATGCCTACGACGGAATTCAGTATGTTTCTGAAATTACATTTCTGAAATAAACTTTTATTGCCCACGAACATAACAAGGGCAGTAAAAGTATATCACAGGGCTATTCGCCCGTCAATTCTTCTTTTTGTCGCTTTTAGATCGGTTATGCTGCATTATACATGTGGCTTGGCCTAATATACATGTTTTTCGCATGGTTGACAGCTTGTTTAAGCTGTAATATTATGGCTTTATATAGGGAAAGAAGGTTGGAAATCACATAGAAATTCGTTAGTTTCCCGTTTGTTGTCCCATTTTATATTGGAGGTTATATGCGAAAATTACTCTTTCTTACCCTTACATTGCTCTGCCTATCCGCCGCTTGTACAAGTGCATACCAGCCCGGCGATGTGGAAAATACAAATCCTACCATACGCTATCCAGATGGATATCCACCAGATGTCACCGATTACAGCCAGATCACCGCTTATCCAGTGCAGGAAAGCTATCCATTAAGTGCGGAGGAATTCGCAGTTTACATCCAAAACCCAAGTGGTGAGCCCTTCTATTTTTATGAGATATGTTTTTTAGAACAAAAAAATCGGCTCATCTTGGAAACGTCTAAACCACCAACCTCAAAATATACGTAACGATCCTGGATGGATGCGAAGCTTAACCGGAGGATGGCAGTTAAGTGTCCGCCCGGAGGACATTCGGCAAAAACTCAAAGTCGGCCAATACCGTTTTGTCGTATTCGTCGGCAACGAAGTCCTGTACGCCCCGTTTGCCTTGACGAAGGATTAAGATGCACGCAAACAACCACCTGGCGCATTTCCTATGCAACGCATGTCCCGTCATGTAACAGAACTTGCACTCGTCACCTGATTCAGAGCCACCTTCCTGAAATCGGGACCTGCACTACGGCTATCCGTCCTTATATAATTTCAATCCCCCGCCGGAAATTCGGCGGGGGATTCCCATAACAAAACCGAAAACGACTATTCCACCTTCGGAAGCTTGGCAAAGCTTGCCTCCAGCTCCTCATCGCTGGGGATATAATCGCTCATAGTGCCCTCGTGGTAGCTGGCATATGCCGTCATATCGAAATAGCCTGTGCCGGTCAGGCCGAACAGAATATCTTTCGCCTCGCCGGTTTCCTTGCAGGCAAGCGCCTCATCAATGGCCACACGAATGGCATGCGCAGACTCAGGCGCAGGCAGCGTGCCTTCTACCCGGGCAAAGAGGGTCGCGGCATCAAACACACGGCGCTGCTCCTCGGCACGAACCTCGTCGATAAACCCGTCATGGTACAGCTTGGAAATAACCGGGCTCATGCCATGGTACCGAAGACCGCCGGCATAGTTGGGAGCGGGCATGAAGCCGGCGCCTAAGGTGTACATCTTAATGAGCGGCGTAATTTGACCCGTGTCTCCAAAGTCGTAGGCATATTTGCCCCGGCTCAAAGAGGGGCAGGAAAGCGGCTCCACCGCAATAAACTTCGGCGCCTTCTTGCCCTGCAGCTTATCGGCCATATACGCCGAAATTAGACCTCCCAGGTTCGAGCCGCCGCCGGCGCAGCCGATTACCACATCGGGGTACACGCCATATTTATCCAGGGCAATCTTTGCTTCCAATCCGATGACCGACTGGTGCATAAGCACATGATCCAGCACCGAACCAAGCACATACCGGCAGTTTTCCGTCTTAACCGAGGTTTCAATGGCCTCGGAAATGGCACAGCCTAAGCTGCCTGAAGTATCGGGGTTTTCCTCCAGAATTTTCCGGCCCACCTCCGTCGTATCCGAAGGCGACGAAATGACCTTGGCACCGTAGGTTTCCATAATGGATTTGCGGTAGGGCTTCTGCAGGGCCGAACCCTTGACCATATAAACGGTCAAATCCACGTCAAAGTAGGCGCAAGCCATGGAAAGGGCCGTGCCCCACTGTCCCGCCCCCGTTTCCGTCGTCAGGTGGGTAATGCCCTGCTTCTTGGCATAGTACACCTGCGCTGCGGCGGAGTTTAATTTGTGAGAGCCGGAAGTGTTGGCCCCTTCAAATTTGTAGAAAATCCGGGCCGGGGTATCCAGCGCCTTTTCGAGACAATAGGCGCGCACCACGGGCGACGGACGGAACATCCGATAAAAATTGCGAATCTCCTCGGGAATTTCGATAAAACGGTCCGTGGTATTCAGCTCCTGGTCGATCAACTCCTCGCAGAAAACGGGAAGCAGGTCCTCCTTGGTGCAGGGCTTACCGGTGGCTGGGTGGAGGAACGGATCGTGCTGCTCTTTCATGTCGGCTTTTATATTGTACCAAGCCTTGGGCATCTCTTCTTCATTTAAATAAATCTTGTAGGGAATGTCCATAAGCGTTCTCCTTTCCTGAACATTGAGCTTTGTGTTATAATCATCACACGCGCAAGCGCGCATTTTTCCATATAAAATGGCTCCAACGCCAAACCAGCCTATTTAAAGAAGGGAGGCCAAACCGTGGAAGCCAATAACCCCCCGGTTATCGGAACTTTGGGCGAAAAAACGCTGCACGCGGCTATAAAGTCCCGGCTTTCGCCGGATCCTGCCACCCATGAAGTCCGGCTCGGCCCTTATGTTGCCGATATTTACACAGGCGACCGGATTTTCGAGGTGCAGACGGGGCAGTTTTATCGCCTGAAAAATAAACTTTCGACCTTTTTGGCTGCCTGTCCGGTTACGGTGGTCTACCCCATTGCCGAAACCAAGCGCCTTTACTGGATTGACGTTGAGACGGGCGAAATAACCGGCGGCCGCCTTTCGCCTAAAAAAGAACTGCCTGTCGCTATTTTGCCCGAGCTGTATCAGCTCGGCCCCCTTGCCTTTTCCAAGGGGCTTTCCTTTTGGGTCATACCGGCGGAGATTGAGGAATTCCGCTATTTAAACGGCTGGAGCAAGGACGGCAAAAAAGGCTCTTCTCGCTGCGACCGAATTCCATTGTCTTTCGGGCAGACGGTGAAAATTGAAACGCCCGCCGACTGCCGCGCGCTGCTTCCGGATCTTGGCGACCCCTTTACGCAAAAGGAGTTTGCCAAAGCCGCCAAACTCTCTCCCAGAAAGGCATGGTATGCTCTGCAGTTTTTGCAGGCCCATGATACTCTCCTTCGTGCCGGAGAGAAAGGACGGGCCTTTCTGTTTACCGTAAAATAAAAGCTTGCTATCCTCACGGTTCCCTAAAATACGGCCCAATATCCGCACCGCAAAAAACTAAAACAAAAAAGCCTGCCCTTATCCTCAAGGACAGACTTCTAGCCTGCGGTACCACCTTGCTTGGCGCAAAAATGCGCCCGCTCAAAGCCCTTAACGCGGGTAACGTTGCGGCATACTAAGCAAAACGCCTTTGTGCCGCACCCTCGGAAGCCCATTTGTCCGCCGCAACAGCGTCCGGGCTTTCACCTACCCCCGGCTCTCTAACACGCCTGCGTTTCGGTTTTACTTCTTCCTCAACGGTTTCGAATATTAAAGCATATTTCAAGGCCCTTGTCAAGCCTTTTTTCGCAAAATAAAACGCGGTTTTTCCTTTCCTAATTTTGCTTACATATCGGTGGTTTTTTCCGATTTCCCAAAAGTCTTAATATTTTCCACAAATTTTTATGGTATTATAGAGCTATCTTTGTATTCGAAGTCAAATTTCCCTTCCGTTTGGCTTGTAGAATTCTTCTACTTGTGCTATAATATGAGTAACCTAACAGGTATGAATTTGTGAGCGGCATAAGGCCGCCCAAGGAGGCAATTGCCATGCATTCTGAATACGGAAATGATTTCATCACGCTGACGGATGAACAAGGCAACGAAATTGAGCTGGAACATCTGGATACCATGGAGTACAACGGCCAAACCTATATGGCCTTTATCTCCGCGGAACAGCCGGAGGACGAGCTGGACGATACAGCCGAGCTGATCGTTCTGAAAGTAGAAGAAACAGACGGCGAGGAAATGCTCGTCACGCTGGATGATGAAAATGAGCTTGAAACCGTATTTGAGCTGTTTTTGGCTCGTTTTGAAGAAATGGATGAAGGCCCTGACCTCTTCGATGAGGACGAACAAGAACTTTAGTATCTTTCGGGCCCGCCTCGCAACAACACATAAATAGTATATGCAGATTTGTATTAGCCTGCGGTTCTCGCGATTTTGATTTGTATTTAACCCACAAAACTCGATAACGGGCTTCCGGGCTTCCGCCGTGGTTTGCAGGCCTCCCCGCACGATTGTGCGGGATGTTGGAAGCAGTAAAGCGTCGGAGAGGTCGCCCACCTGCTGATAATGTGCAGGTTATTTATCGAACGGAACGCGGTCCTCGCGGGTTTCGCAATTTTAGCTGTGTATACGCTGTGTATACTTAGTATGGAAACGGCCGGGAAAACTATTTTCCCGGCCTTCTTTTGGAGGAAGCTATGAAAGTTGCCCATTTAATCGGCGGTGGCGATGTCGGCGGTGCCAAAACCCACGTTCTCTCGCTTATTGCCGAGCTTTCTAAGGAAATTGACGTTACATTAATCTCCCTGCGTGAGGGACAGTTTGCCCAAGAGGGGCGCAGTATGGGCCTTAATATCGAAGTCGTTGACGATAAAAACCCTTTTACTGCCATTGCAAAGGTTCGGAAAATCCTTTTAGAAGGAAAATTCGATCTGATCCACTGCCATGGCGCCAAGGGCAACGTCATGGGCACGTTTTTAAAGCCTTGGCACAAGCGCCCGGTGGTTACCACGGTGCATTCCGATTACCGGCGAGACTATATGGGCAAGCCCCTGAAAAACTTAACCAACGGACTGCTCAACCGGCTGGCGCTTCGGGTGGTGGATTACCACATTGGAGTTTCCGACGCATTTGTGGATATGCTTATTAAAAGAGGGTTCCCTCCCCACCAGATTTTTACCATCTACAACGGCATCGACTTTACCCCCTACGACCGTGCCGAAGCCGACGACCCGACCCGCCGAGCCGCCTATCTCCGCTCTCTCGGGCTTAACTACAATGCAGGCGACATTGTGGTCGGCATTGCCGCCCGCATGCACCCTGTGAAGGATATTGGCACCTTAATCGAAGGGTTCGCCAAAGCCGCCAGAGAGGAGCCAAAGCTGAAGCTCGTCATTGCCGGCGACGGCGAGGAACGGGAAAAGCTGGCATCCATTGCCAAGGCCACAGGATTGGCCGATCGAATCTGCTTTGCCGGCTGGATTCGCGAAATGGGGCGGTTTTTAACGGCTTTAGACATCAACACCCTGACCTCGCTGACCGAATCCTTCCCCTATTCCGTTTTGGAAGGCATCCGCGCCGGCCGTGCCACCATTTGCAGCCGGGTAGGCGGTATGCCAAAGCTCATTGACCACGGCGTCAACGGCTTTATTTTCACGCCGGGGGATAAAGACGCCTTGGCGGAATACCTTTTGGCTTTTGCCCGAGACAAGGAAAAACGGATCGAGTTTTCCAAAAAGCTTGCGGAAAAGGCGGCAAAGCTCTATTCCATTGAGGCCATGAAGAACACCCAGCTTGCCATCTATGAAACCATATGCCGCCGGTCCAGCCGCCCGAAGACCCGTCGCGACCGGGTGATTCTCTGCGGCGCCTATGGCCGGGGCAACGTAGGCGATGACGCCATTATGGAGGCCATCACCGAGTCCCTGCGCAGCATAGACCCCGACCTGGACATTACCGTCATTTCTCGAAATCCTATGAAAACGCGGCTGGAATACCGCATTAACACCATACACACCTTCAACTTTCCGCTGTACGCCTGGCGACTGTTTAAAACAAAGCTGTATATCAACGGCGGAGGAACTCTCATTGCCGACAATACCAGCACCCGCTCTATCCGATACTATCTCTATTCCATTTGGATGGCCAAGCTGTTCGGCGCCAAAACCATGCTCTATGGCTGCGGCATCGGCCCTATTCGCCGCCCCGGCAACCGGAAGGCCGCCGGCAGGATTTTAAACCGCCATGCCCATGTTATTACCTTGCGCGATGATATTTCCATGCGCGAGCTGTTTTTACTTGGCGTTACAAAGCCGAAAATGTGCTTAACGGCTGACCCCGCGCTGGCCCTTTCCCCTGCCGACCCGTCCCGGATCGATGCCATCTTTAACGAGGAAAACGCCCCTGCCCACGTTGCCTACGCGGGTTTTTCCTTAAGAGATTGGGGAAAGTTCCGAAATTCGCTGGATGTGGTGGCAGAAGCTGCGGAGTATGTGTATAAAAAACACGGGCTTACACCTCTGCTGTTTCCCATGGGATACCCTGCTGACTTGGATATATTAGAGGCGCTGTCGGCCAAGCTCACAGTACCCCATGTGATCTTCCGCCAAAGTCACAACGCAAGGGAGGTTATGGGCGTTATTTCGCGTATGAAGCTTGTCTTCGGTATGCGGCTCCACTCTTTGGTTTTCGCAGCGGCAGCCGGTGTGCCCATGGTCGGCCTCTCCTACGACGTGAAGGTGGAAAGCTTCTTAAAGGACATGCCCCATTTCCCCTGTATTCGTTTGAGAGGGCTGTCTACCTCTGTCTTAACAGACGCCATTGATAAGGCTCTAAGCTCCTCCGCCGATTCTCACGCTATTGAACCAAAGACGCTGCGCTCCATGCAGGATGCCCGTCTGGCCAACATGGAAGAAGCAAAAAACCTGCTCTTTTCCTGACCGGCGAAAATCACTTTTACATGGTTCGGTTACATGATTGCAGGCTTAACGCAGCTTTCTGCCCTTGATGTAACCATTCGACAAAAACACAGCCCGCGTACAAGAAAAATCCATGCTTTCGGCAGGTTTTCCTCTTGGACGCGGGCCTTTTTTTTTACAGAATATTTGATTCTATTACTTTTTTTAGAAATTTCTTACAATAATTGACAAAAGTTCTTGACTTGTTACCTTTATAAGGATATAATAAAATTCCTTAATAGGCTCAAAAAGGAGGGTTCCCATGCTGGAAATCTCCCTCGGTCTGGCGGCTTTCGGCCTTCTCTGCCTGTATG